>NZ_JBEXPK010000070.1:0-40663 GCF_040612015.1 Streptomyces sp. NPDC006476
CTAGATACACGCCGTCCCACCAGCCGACGGCGCGTTTCCGCACGTCACCCCCCAAATCCACGGACTATCCCGCTACATCACCTGCGGAACCCGGGTTCCGGTGTGAGGGGCGTGTGGCTTGCATCGCCGCGTCGTACGCGTGGAGACGTCCCCGGACGGATCCCTTGTGGTTGGTTGCTGGGTTCCCCAGTAGGGGCGCGGGAACTGGGGTGGTGGCGGGCGGAGGCGGTCGCCGTTTGGTGCGGTGCTCCGTGGAGCCTTCGACTGGGCGATCGTCCCCGTGGATAAGAGGCCAAGGCTGTTTGAGCTGCCCTGACATGACGTCGCAGGGTGGCTGTCAGGCCAGTGCGTTGAGCCAGGTGTCGCCAGGTGGGGGGACGAAGAAGTATCCGCCACCGATAGTGAGGGTGTATTTGGCCATGGCTTCGCCCTGCAGCCGTCTCTGCACGGCTTCGAAGCCCTGGGCGAGGTCGCGTTGGAAGCAGGAGAAGATCAGTCCCTGGTCGTCGGTGCTGCGGTGGTAGTTGTAGCCGCGGCGGACCAGGGGTGGGGGATGGCGCCGGTCGGGGGCTGCTCTGCGTACGTGTGCGTCGAGGGGTGTGATTTTGCCGTCGGCGTCTGAGGTGAAGGCTGCTCGTTCGTCGTTTGGGGTGCCGTCGAGCCAGCGGCCGTCTTGTCGGCGGCCGATGATGCGTTCCTGTTCGTGGATGGTTTCTTTGTCCCAGAAGCTGGTGGCGAGTTGGATGATGCGGATGACTTGGTAGCTGCCGCCGACGGTCCAGGCCGGCTCGTCCTGGTCGGCGGTGATGATCGCACGGCGGGTGATTTCGGGTGCGGTGGCGGGGTTGCCGTATCCCTCGGTGAAGTGGAACGGATTGCGGGCCAGTCCTCGGCCGTGTTCGGTGTGGTTTTCGGGGCGGTGGCCGGCCAGGCGCCACCGCACGTTCCATAGCGGCAAGGCGTGCAGCGTCTGGTCGGCGGCTTCCTTCACTGCACTGCTCGAGGTCCCGGTGACCTGCAGCAGGAGGTCACCGTGTGAGTGGGAGGGCTGGAGTACGTCGCCGGTGAAAGAGGGCATGCGTTTGAGCTGGCTCGGTGCGTCAACACCGCCAGGCAGACCGTCCGCACTGACCGCCATCCAGCCGGCCGTCTTTGCTCCGTCGATGGCTGTGACCCGCTGGTGTACGGTCCTGAGCGCATCGGTGCGGTGCTTTTCGCTGACGTCCAGATCCAGCGAGATGACCTGCGCATACGGCAAGGGGGCCGCCCCGCGCAGAGGCGCGGGCGTCGACGTCTTGGGGGTGGGTTCGTCTTTGAGTACGGCGGCACCGACGGCGCCCAGCCCGCCTATGCCGAGGGCGGTGGCAAGTGAGGTCGTCAGGACCGTGCGTCTGCTGCTCATCGTCGGCCGAAAGCCCTTCGGGGGTTGGGACCGTGGGAAGCGGTGAGGGGCACTGTCCGTCAGGCGGGGTGCAGGGCTTGGCGGGCTACCGCCCGCGCGAGGTCGGTGCGGATGTTGTCGTAGACCGCGCTCAGGGCTTCCTCAAACGGCGCGAGGTGATCGGGCCAGTACTGGTCGCGGTAGTGCATCTCGGCCTGGGCCTGATAGACGGCTGCCTGATCGAGTGCGGAGTGAAGGGCCCGGCGCTGCCTGTCGGGATCTGTCGTCAGATGGTCATCGCAGACGGCGCGCGCTCTGATCCGGGCCTGGTCTGCGATCGTTTGCGCATCCCCGCCGCCGGTCGGCTGCTCGAGCAAGACGTCGGTAGCCAGCTCGCCGAGAGAACGGAGCAGTTGGGGGAGATCACCGTTGTGGTCGCCGATGGCCTGTGTCACGGCGGCGTCGACCAGGCGATGCAGCAGGGTCTGCAGCTCGTCTGGTTGCCAGCTGCGCTCGCGCAGGCCATACAGTTCGGTGCGCTGCTGTGCGCCGAGCCGACTCCACTGGGCGATCTGACGGTTCAGCGCCAGGTAGGCGGCCATCTGCGGCGCGTGCTGCTGCTGGGTGCGCAGTTCATCGACCTCGCGGCGGTCCCACACCGTAAGGTTGAAAAGCTCCTCGAGCTCGGTGGTGAACATCAGTGGGGCCAGCGATGTGCCGCCCACATGGGAGTAGCGCCGGACGTATTCGAAGACCGAGATCGTCGCTGTGATCCACTGGGTGTCGGTGACCGTCACGCCTTCCTTGGTCTCGATCGCCTGGAGCAGTCCCCCGCGCAGGCGCACCCCACCGGGCAGGGCCCCGGAGGGCAGGGGAGTGACGGTGCCGTCGGCAAGGTCGTAATCCCTGCCCCGTGTGTAGCAGTTGCCCGCGGCGAGCGCCTGCGCGATGCGCTTTTCCAGCAGCAGGGTCTGCATACTCGCGGTATCGGTGACGCCGAAGGCGTCGTGCACACGCTTGCGTCCTTGCGATGTCAGCCGTACCAGAGCACGTTCTGTGTCGACGGCGTAGTCCTGGCCCTTGTCCAATGTGGCGGCCAGGCGGGCTGCCGTGCGTAGCGCGTCTGCCGGGGAGGAGTCGTCTTCCAGCAGCATCAACGGCTCGGCGATGGGGGCGATCAGCACGTGTCCCGGATCCGTCACCACCGCTGCGGACACGCCCCGGCTGATGCGGTCATACGGCGCTTGGGCCTGCCGGTCATGCAGCAGGTCCAGGGCGAAGCGCCGGTAGGCTCCCACGGTGACGTCGGCGCTGTAGGCTGCGTTGCGCTCTGCTTCGTCCATGCCCTCGCGCAGCACGCCGACCGTGATGCCCAGGGGGCTGCAGACGGCCGCGGCGAGCTTTCCCTCTTCCTCGGCCTGCCGCTCATCGGGCGTGATCATATGGACGCCGCCGTCGGCCAGCACGTGCAGAGATGCGGCCAGGAACCGGGCGCCGCGCAGTCCTTCCTCCCCGGCAGTCCGGCCGCCATGGATCATGGTGCGGCCGGTCAGGCGGAGGGCCATCTGCCGGGCCTCGTCGTCGAACGCCACACCCCCAACTGCCGCGGCCGGCCGGCCGAGGACAGCGAGCACCGCGTGGGAGAGGGCCTCCAGCGTCTCTCCTGCTGCGGCACGGCGCCTCAGGTCCTCGATTGCGGAACGCGCGTCCATCCAAGCTCCCAACTCACGTATCAGCCGCCTCCGGGGAAGTGCCCGGGCAAGTGCATGTCGGGCAGCTTGTCAACGAAACGTGCGAAGGCCTCGGTCGCCTCGCCCGTACGGGTCTTGGGACCCTTTTCATCGATTTCGATGCGGCCCTCGAAGCGTCCCTGCCCGACCCGGTCCGTCCCGGGCGGCCGATACAGCGGGGAGTCCTCAGGGATGGTCCAGGTCCCGTCGGCGTTGCGGATCGCTCCTGTGGTGAAGTCCGGGTTGATCGCGGCCGGGTCGACGCCGCAGTTGTGGACGAGAACAGACGTCGTGCCTGCGATCACATAGTAGGTGTGCAGGCGGTCGACGGTGAGGTTGTAGACCGTGGTGTGTTCGGTGTGCCGGCGCAGGGCGGTGATCTGTACCCAGGTGCCGGCGCTGGTCTGCAGCCATTGTCCTGCGGTGAGCTCGCCGGCGTTGATCCACCGGTGAAGCTTAGGAACCCAGAAGGGATGGCCGTCGGTGGCGGTGAGGGTGCTGGTCTTGCTGCCTGTTGGGCCGTCGGTGTCGAGGGTGATGTCGATGAGGTGTTTGTCGCCGCTGCCTTTGACCAGGGCGGTGACTGTGTGTGGGCCGCTGTTGCCGGTGTCCGGGTCGGTGGCGAGTACGGTGTCGCCGACGTCGACGTCCTTGATGGCCTTGCGGGTGCCGTCGGCCATCAGCACGGGGGTATCGCCGGTGAAGCTGTTGGGGAAGGCGCAGCTGCCCAGTTTGGAGCCGAGTCGTCCCTCGGCCAGGGCGCCGAGGCCTTCGCCGAGCATGCCGGACAGGCAGCCGATGGCGGCGGACTGGCCGACCTGGCCCCAGTTGACCTTGCGTCCGGACAGGCGCTGGGTGAGCCAGTCCGTGCCGCCGTCGATGAGGCCGCCGATGACGCAGGCGGCGATCAGGGGGTTGTTGCCGGTGGGGTCGGTGTAGGTGGTGGGGGAGGACAGGGCGTACTCGTAGAGGTTGGCGCCGCTGGCGAAGCCGCTGGGGTCCTGGGAGATGAAGCGGCCGGTCTGCTGGTCGTAGTAGCGGTCGCGGTAGTAGAGCAGGCCGGTGCCATCGTCCTCGCGGCCGGTGAAGGTGTACGGGTTCGACGACGACGCACCCGAAGCGGTGGGCGTGCCGTTGGGGTCATAGGCGTAGCTCGTGGCCACCGTGCCGTCCGCGTTCGCCAGTCCCACCACGCTGCCCAGCGCGTCGGTCAGATAGACCTGCGGTGTGCCGGACTCGGAGCGGGTGAGGAACGCGTCCAGGCCCGAAGCGGCCACCGTGGCCGTCGTCGCCCCGGAACCGTCCTGCTCGACCAGCGGGTTGGCGCCGTCGGTCAGATACCGCCGACTGGACGCTCCCGTGGTCTTGGAGATCCGTCCGCCGAGAGCGTCGTAGCCGAAGGCTGCGGTGGTTCCCGCTTTGGACAGCCCGGTCAACTGCCCGCGGGCGTTCCAGGTGTAGGTGCGCAGGCCATCGCTCGTAAGCTGGCCGTTGGCGTCGTAGATGAAGGTGCGACCGCCGTAGCCGGTGATGCGGTTGTCCTTACCGAACTGTGTGCCGCTCTCCGCAGCGGGCAGGGCGACCTTGGCCAGCGACCCGCTCAGCCCGGTCTGCAGGGCGCGCTGGTCGCGTGCATAGGTCAGGTCGCCGATTGTCTTGGCGCCTTGCGTGTAGGCGACGGAGGTGATGATGCCGGTGGGGTCGTAGCCGGTGGTACGGGTGATGCCGCCCGGCAAAGTGGCGGTTTTTTGGCGCCCCACCGCGTCCAGGCCGAAAGTGACCTGCTGGCTGCCGGATTTGACGGAGGTGAGGATGTCGGAGGTGTCGTAGCCGTAGGTGGTGGTGGTTCCGGCCGCGGTCATGGTGCTGCGCCGGTCGGCGGCGTCGTAGGTGTAGCTGACCGTGCCGGTGGGGCCGGTGGTGGAGGCGAGGTGGTCGTAGGGGTCGTAGGTGAAGGACTGGGGGCCGGTCTGGCTGTCGTTGATCTGCTTGGTCAGGTCGTTGTCGTAGTAGTCGTAGGTGACGGTGGATTCCGCCTGGCCGGCGGCGTTGACGCCGTACTTGGTGGTCTTGAGCCGGCCCAGCAGGTCGTATTCGGCGACGGCCGAGGTGCCGGAGCGGTTGGTCGCCGTTTTAAGGAAGCCGGCTGCGTCGTAGGCGAACAGGGCCTGCGCGCCGAGCGGGTCGGTCACGGTTTTGGGCCGGTCGGCGTCGTCGTAGGCCCAGGTGGTGGTGTTGTTGCGGGCATCGGTGAGGGTGGTGACGTTGCCGTTGGCGTCGTAGTCAAGGCCCGTGGTGTCGCCGAGGGGATCGCTGATCTGCCGGACCTGGTTGAGCGCGTCGTAGGAGACGGTTGTCAGCGAGCCGGCGCTGTCGGTCAGCGCGCTGAGCCGGGCGGCGGTGTCGGCGAACTGTGAGCTGATGTGGCCTGCAGCGTCGGTGACGGCGGTGAGTTCGTTGTTGCTGTAGGCGTAGGTGGTAACGGCCTGGGAGGGGTCGGTGGCGGTCTTGATCTGTCCTGCACCGGTGTAGGTGTAGGTGGTGGCCCGTCCTTCGGCGTCGGTGATCTTCGTCAGGTTGCCGCTGGGGTCGTAGGTGAGCTGTGTGGTGTGGCCGAGGGCGTCGGTGATGCTGCTGGGCTGGTCGTAGGGCCCGTCGTAGGCGGCGGTGCCGGTGGAGCGTGCCTGGTCGGTGCCGGCCAGAACGGTCGCTCCCGTTACATGGCCCGCGGTGTCGTAGTGCAGTTGGGTGAGCCGTCCGTAGGGGTCTGTCACGGCATCGACGCGGTGGTTGGCGCCGCGTTCGAAGTGGGTGGTGCGGGCGAGGCTGGTGCCGTAGGCCTCGGTGTCGGAGGTGCCGTAGCCGCCGTTGAACTCCACCCGCCGCACCGCGCCGCCGGGTTGGGTCACCTCCGTTGCGGTGATCTCTCCGGTGCCGGTGGTGGTGTAGGCGAAGGAGTACTGCTGGCCTTCGGGCAACGTCTGCTGTTTGAGGCGGCCGTCCGGGTAGTAGCTGTTGGTCATGTAGACGATGCCGCGGGCGTCCGTGGCGGTGGCGATGCGGTTGGAGGCGCCGTCGTAGGTGTAGGAACTGACCTTGCCCGCCGGGTCGGTGACCGTCTCCAGCCGTCCCGTGGTGTCGTAGGTGTAGGAGACGGTGCGGCCGGAGTTGTCGAGGGCTTGCGTGACGCGGTTGCTGCTGTCGTAGGTGAAGGTGATCCAGCGGCCGGCCGAGGTCATCAGGCGGGTGATGCCGCCGCGGGTGCCGTCGGTGCGGGTGATGGTGAGGGTGTTGCCGTAGCGGTCGCGGATCTGCTTCAGCGGCGCGTACTGCGGGAACTGCCAGACGGTGCCGTCGGGGAAGGTCAGTTCCCACACGGTGTCGTGGAAGGCGATGACCGTGCCGCGGTAGCGGCCGGAGGTGCCTTGGGGCTGGAAGACGGCGTCGTAGTACCCGGTTCCCGCGGAGGTGCGCACGTAGTGCACCTTCTGCCCGCCGGGAAGGTAGAGGTCGACTTCCTTGTACTGCTGCTCGGAGTGCAGGAACGCGTTGTAGATGAGGTCGCGGCCGATGCCGAAGGCCCGGCTGGCGGTGTCGCCCTGCCAGTAGGTGCGGGTGTCCTCGATGGGGGTGAGGTCGTCGTCGACCGCGAGGTCGGTGCGGGAGTCGGTGAGCAGGCCCGTCGACAGGTCGGCCGGGTCGCCGGAGAGCCAGTCGATGGTGTCGTCCGCCCAGGAGGTCAGCCACGGGGGCAGGGTGGAGATGTTGAACATCGCCCCGTTAAAGGCCCACACCCGGGTCTTGGCGTCCGGGACCACCTGGCGGCCGTCCGCGCTGACCGCGCCGTGCCCGTAGACGTGCCAGCCCTTGCCCTGAGGGTCGTAGTCCATGAAGTCGACCTGGGTGCCGGGCGGTTCGTGCGTGTAGTTGGGGTAGATGATCTGGCCGCCCTTGGGGAAGAGGTACGTTCCGCCGGGCTGCACCGTGAAGTAGACGGGTACGACGCTGTGCTGCGGCAGGGGGAAGGGCGGCCGGTCGATCGGGATCGCCGTGATGCCGAGCCGGGTGACTGTTTTGCCGTTTTCGTCGCGGACCACCGACCCTTTGGGGATGCGGACCTCAAGGCCCGGGATCTTGGGGGTGGTCAGGACGATGTCCTTCGTCGCCGGGATGTCGAAGGTGACGGTGTGCTTGGTGTCCAGCGGCGTCATCCACACCGGGAAACCAAGGTCGCTCGAGAGCCCGGCCCGCGGGTGGATCCGGATGTCGAAGCGGCCGTAGGAGCGCTTGTTCGTGTTGGCGCTGGTACCGTCGACGACCAGCGTCCTGGCGTCGGCGCTGATGCCCGCCAGCTGGAAGCGGCCGCGGGCGTCGGTCCGCGTGTTCTTCGTGTCGATCCGCACGCTCACCTTGGCCAGGGGTGTGCCGTCCAGCTTGAGGACGTGCCCGGTCAGTGCGGTCGTCTCCGGTGGCGCCCGCAGCCGCGCCGGGGCCTTGGGGGCCCCGCCGCGCCAGGTCACCCAGTCCCAGCCGCTGAGGTTGTGCCGGTCCGGCTGCCAGGCATCCGCCCCGCTCGGGACGCTCCCCGCGGCCGCCTTGGCGCGGCCGTCACGGGTGTCGGTGCTGGGATGCGGTCGTGCCGCCTTGTGGGCGGGCGCTCTGGCCGTCTTGTCCGCGTTGACGCTGGAGCTGCTCGTGGCCGTGGTGGTTGTCAGGCCAAGACTCTAGGTGCCGGTCTTCTGCGCGGCGGGATCGACGGTGAGGATGTACGTGCCGGTTGCCGGCAGCGCCGGCAGTGCGAAGGAAGTCGTCGTGGTGCTCATGTACCGGGCGTCGACGAGCCACGTGCCGTTCGGGCCGTAGACCGACAGATACCAGGCGTCCGGGGGAGTGGCGCCCAGCCCGAGCGTGAGGTTCTGCCCGGTTGTGCTGCTGAAGGTGAAACGGGCGTTTTGACCGCTGGTAGTGATGGCGGCGGATTTGTTGCCGCCGCCCACCGTGAGGGCGCCTGCGGCCAGGTCCGGGACCAGGGTGGCGGTGGTGGTACCGGTGACCGGTTTACTCGGCTGCAGCAGCAGGCGGTAGGTGCCCGCCGTCAGCGGTGCTCTGAGGTCCACATCTGAGGTGGACAGGATGCCGAGATAGTCCGGGTCGCTTGCGCCGGGGCTCATCAGCTGAATGGTGGTGGTGCCGGTGAGGGTCGTGTTGCTGAACATCACGGAGGCGCCGTCTCCGGCCTGCGCGTTCAGCGTGAACTCCAGCTGCTGTCCGGGCCGGGTGATCGTGCCGGTGCGGCCGGATGACGACAGGGCGCCCGCCGAGGCCGGGCTGGACAGCCACAGCGTCACGCTTCCGGAGCCGGCCGACTGCGGTTCCAGCAGCAGGGTGTAGGCCCCACCGCTGGTGAGCGGATGCAAAAGGACGGCCTGGGTGGTGTTCGTGGCCACCGAGGTGACCAGAGAACCGTTGCCGCCCTCGGAGCCGATCAGGTCGCGGTAGGTGGTCTGGTTGATGCTGTTGCTGGACAGGCCCACACCGACGAAATCAGCGACGGGAGCGGTGAACCGGACGCGGATGCGCTGACCGGGGCGGGCGGCGGTGGCGGTGACCGAGTTGCTGTCGACGGTGGCACTGACGCTCACGTCGGCGGACAAAGTCACCTATCAGGCTGCCCTGCGCACCCTGATAGGGATCTGCCACCACCGTGTAGGTGCCGCTTTCCGGGAGATCCGACAGGCCCCTCGTCCACAGGCTTTGGGAGGACAGGGCCGCGGAGGTGACGACCTTGGTTCCGGACGGCGCGATCACATCGATGTAGACGGTCGTGGTGAAGGTGTTGCCGGTGATGCCCAGGGACAGGTCATCTCCCGCCGCGGCGGTGAAGGTTGCCTGCGCGTTCTGCCCGAAACGGGTGATGCTCGCCGTGGCCGTATTCCCGGTCGTGGTCAGCGATCCCACGTCCACCGTGCGGGACAGCGTGGTGGCCAGCGTTCCCGTGCCCAAGTGGTCCGGTGACATGCGCAGCCGGTAGGTACCGGTCTGCGGCAGCGCGGCACTGTCCCACTCCGCAGGGCTGCCGGCGGAAACATTGAAGCTGTCCACCTTGGTGCCGTCCGGGGCGTACACGTAGCCGGTGACGTAGGAGGAAAACCCCGTGGGGGTCACGCCCAGCGACATCTTCTGGCCCGCGGTGGCGGTGAAGGACAGTGTGCCGTCCTGCCCGGGACGGGTGATGCCCAATTGCACGGCGCTGCCGGTCGGATCGAGTGCGCTCGCGCTCGCGTAGTGCGACACGGTGACGGTCGCGGTGCCCGTCGCTCCGTTGGTGGGGTCCAGGTAGAGGGTGTAGGTCCCACTCGTCGGCAGCGCGTCGGTGTCCAGTGAGCTGTAGTACGCCTTCGACACTGACAGGGAGTTGAGCTGGTCTCCGTTCGGGGCGTACAGCCGCACGTTCATGTCGTCGCTCATCCCGGCGGTGTCGATGCCGAGACTGAACGAGTCGCCCTTCGCGGCGTCAAAGGTCCAGGCCCCGTCCTGGCCCGCCCGGGTCATCGCGGTGGCGGCGGGATCGCTGGTGAAGGTCAGCTGCCCGCCCGCGGGATGGGACACGGTCACCACTGCTGCGCCGGTGGCGCTGGAGGGCGGGTCGATCACCAGGGAGTAGGTGCCCGACACCGGCAGATCGCGCACCTCGTAGTCGCTGGAGCCGGTGTTGAGGTAGCCGGTGGTGCCCACGGTCTTGCCCTGCGGGTCGACCAGTGTCACGGTGGGGGCAGTCGTGAACGTGGACTGAGTGAATCCCACGGAGATGCTCTGGTCCTGATCGGCGTCGAAGAACACCCGGGCCCGCTTGCCGGCCTCGGTGACGGCGACCGACACCGGATCGCCGGTCACCGAAGCGCGGACCGTGGTCTCGAAGTTGTCGTCATTCCCGGCGAGCGGGACGGTGAAGTCCGTCGGCGAGGTGGCCTTTCCGTCCGGGGTCTGGACGGTGATCCGCCCGCTGGTGGTGGCCGGCGGCACCTTCACCGTCAGGGTGGTGTCGGTGGCACTGACCGTCTGGGCGAGGGTGCCGCGTTGAACCGCACCAGATTGTCGGTGGCGGCCGAGGCGAATCCCGTGCCGGTAAGGGTGACTTGAGTGCCCTCCACACCGGAGACCGGTGCGACGGCGGAGATCGTGGGTCCGGGCGAGGCCACCGTGAAGGTCTCCGCCGCCTCGGCCGTCGACCCGCCCGCCGTCACGGCCACCTTGCCGCTGACGGCGTTTGCGGGGACCGTCACGGTGAGACGAGTGGCGAAGGCGGAGGTCACGGCCGCCGTCTTGCCGCCGATGGTCACGTTGTTGTTCGCAGCGGTGGTCGAAAACCCGGTGCCGGACAGGGTGATCTTGGCGCCGGGTACGGCGCGCACCGGTACGACGGACAGCACAGACAGGGTGTTGGAGGCGAAGCGGTCGATGCCGAGCCGGTTGCCGACCTTGTCGTAGCGGTAGCGCGCGGTCTGACCGGCAGGGTCGGTCACGCCGACCAGACGGCCGGCGGCGTCGTAGGCGTAGACAGCGTTGTCGGTAGTGGGCTCTGCAGCGGCGGAGGACCCATGGGCTTTGCCAGGGGAGCCGGACTTCTGCTGGGACGGTGCCTGGTGCGAAGGCGCCGCCTGCGAATCCTTGGCGCTGGCAGAAGGACGGGGCTGGGGCGGCATGGCGTCGGCCGACACCGTTCCGGCGGCCAGCGCGAGAACCAGCACCCCCACCGCCACCAGCCGCTGCCGGCCGCGTCTGACTGCGTGAAGTAATCCGCCTCGTGACCGCATCGCGCCCTCCCCAGAGCACTTCACGGAGCGCTGAGACCCCGTGAACCTCACCCACAACGCACGAGCCGTCACACAGTAGGCACCGCAGGTCATGTACGCGACATGGTGTGTCGTAACTGGCTGAGATCGGCCTCGCGGCACAACCGCTGGCGGAATGCTCTGTGAGTGGAGCGCACGCTGTATCTGGCCGTGCTGGGCGCGCCTGAGAGAGGCAGTAGTTCCGTTAAGCGGAAGGCGTCGCAGCGGCCTTGATGATGGCGCGAATCCGGCGCAGTGAGGATCGCAGTCCATCCGAACGAATCGGCTGAAGTACTCCGTCGGTGGAACAGGCCGGCGGGCTCGTGGTTCTCGCTCTCGGCGCGGAGTAGGGGTGGGAGGCTGGCGGTACTGGCATGCCGGAGAAAGCGGGCGTCACGGAACCGTCGCCGGGCCGTACGACGCCTGCGTCCTCAGGTATCACCCTCTCGTGCGCCTGACGCCGCCCGCTGGGGCGCAGTGACATTGCCGGGCCGCAGCTGGTGCGGTCCCGACACAGTCTGGTTCGCGAATGGCTGTCAGGCAGGCTGCGGTGCTGCCGGCTCGGCCTGCGCGGCAGGCTCGCTGGTCTCCGGGGTGGTGTAGAAGACGGATCGGCCTTGCTTGGTGCGCTGGGCCTGGTTCTTGGCCACGAGCCCCTCGAGCGTGAGACGCACAATCTTGGCCTTGATCTCTCGGTCGGGGTGCTGCTGTTCCAGAGCGGTGGCGACCTCGGCGGCGGCGCGAGGCTCGTGCTGGCCGGCCAGATGATCGCGCACGAGATCGACGAGCGCGGCCCCGGTGGGCGGCGGTGCCGCAGTGGTCTTCTTTGCGGCTCGCTGCCCCGACGACCGACCGGGCGTGAACATCCAGCCCGACCCAGTTCCGGGAGGGCTCGAAGAGGACTTCCCGAATCAATCCGTCCAACCGAGAAGAGTTTCAGAGCGCTGTCGCAGATTTCGACCGGGCGCTCAGCCTCGACTCCGCACTCGACTGGGTCCTTCTCCTGCGGGCTCGAGCACACCGAAAATGCCGACGGCACGCTGACGCGCTCGCAGACTTCGACCGGCTGGTGCGCAAGCACCCAGACAACGCCGAATACGTCGGCAAGCGAGGTCGGATCCTCCTGGCGATGAGCTCCCTGCATGAAGCCCAGGCGGACTTCGACCATGCCGTCGACCTCGTTCCCTCCCTGGACTGGGCCACTGCGGGACAGGGCGAGGTTCAGCTGCGTCTGGGGAACTTCTCTCAAGCTGTGTCCTACTTCGATCAGGCCCTGGCTGTCGAGGGGACCAATGAGTGGGTTGCCCAGCTGCGACGTGAGGCGCTCAGCCTGCTCGCTGGCACCTGACCCTGACTGGCGTTGCGAGGCCCATACGGCGCAGACAGCAGCGGATGCCACGGCTGCTCTCCGCTCAAGGGGTGCCTTCGTGAGCTGAGGAGAAGCCCGATCGGCCCCGGACGCCAGTGTTCCCGTTGGCAGTCTTATGCCGTCAAGTTTGTCAGGAGCCGTCGAGCGAGGGCTGCGCGATGGTGGGCGGCAGCACGGTCCGCGCCACCATCCTCTGTCGCACCTCGGCGAATGCTGGATCGCCCTGGTAGTTGTTGTGCCCGCGGATCGGTGTTGACAGTGGGTACGCAGCCGACCGGCCGAAGCTGAGCGGGTCCCTCAACTGGCGGTCCACCTCGGGACCTTCGTCACCGCCGCCGACCCGCACCGGGCCGCCGATGGGATCCGTAGACCGCCACAGATTGCGCCAGCTGTCGATCTCGCGGTGGAGGCTGAACAGTGCATCGTGTCCGAAGTACGAAGGAAAGAGCCGTCCGTACAGACGTTCCAACGGTGAGCCGTAAGTGAGCAGTGCGATGCGCCTCCGGTCGGCGGGGGGGAGCTGCCAGATCGCGGCGACCGCGAGCACGCTGCCCTGAGAGTGTGCGGAGACCACGATCCGACCACCCGTCTGCCGACACCAGGTCGTCATGCGCCAGGTGAGGTCGGGAACCGCCCGTTCCGAGTAGCAGAGCCGGGCGAACGGGTGCGCAGCACGCGGCCAGAAGGTACCCAGGTCCCACACGATGCCGAGGAGGCTGCGAGACGTCGGGGCCCGGGTCGCCCGGCGGCTGGAGTTGAGGAAGACGACGATTCCGGCGGCGATCAACCATGACCCGATCGCCTTCAAGGTGCGGCTCAATTCATCGACGGGCTGCGGCAGCCCGGCCGCAGCGTGGCCCGGGGGAGCGCCCGTTACATACGCTCCTGTGAGGGAGGCCGCGGTCAACAGCAGCAGCGCTGTGGCCACGGCGCCAAGCAGCAGAGGGATTGCATCGGTGACTGCGGCGCGCGCCCGGGCAGCGGCAATCTGGCGGGAACGCAGAGTATTACGCGGCTCGTCGGGGAAATCCGCGTGGATCTGCGCACGCAACGCCCGCCCCAGCCGGTAACTCCGGACGTACACCCAACCCGCGAGGACCAACAGGACGGCAAGCAGCACGGGGAGGGCGGACATCTGCCAGGTCACCAACGGCGGAGGTCCGGTGATGGCGTCATGCGGCGGACCGGAGGAACTCCGGTTGCCCAGCCAGTCCGCGAGCCCTTGGACGGCACCGGCGCCCATCATGTTGTACAGGGAGCAGGCGAGCATCACGGCGGTGGCCGGGGCCAGCCCCCGCAACAGGACATTCGGGGCGGGCGCGCTGCGGAACAGGGCCTGCCCGGCCCCGGCAAGGGCCACCACGGCTAACCCCTGGGCCAGGAGCAGCCCGCTGTACATGGTGTCGCTGCCCGGCAGCCGCCCGACGGAGTCCCACCCGGGCCTAGACCACATGGCGTAGCCGAGACAGAGCACGAGGACCACTGCCGCCGGGCCGGCGGAGACGAGTCGACGGTCCAATGCCATGTCGATCCGGTCCTCGGCCGGACCGCGGCGGCACACTACCCAGACCACGGCCAGGCCGTCTACCAGGATCAGCGTGTAGAGGAGCTGGCCCACCACGTTCAGCGCGGGCGGTCCCCCCTGCTGCCGGTCGAAGCGGTAAGGCGCGGCGACGAGCAGCCAGGCGACGGTGAGCAGCCCGGCTGTCGTGTGCATCGCGGTGAGCCGGGCTACCAGACGCTGTCCGTACCAGAATCCGGGCTTCGCGAGAGGCTGACGGTGGTACGGATCATCCGGGGCGATCGCCCGGTACGGCGGCTGTTGGGACTCATATATGTTCCAGTTGCGCTGGGACAGGCGCCACAGCAGAGCGATGAACACGCACGGCACCAGCGACCCCACGGCGAGGCGGCGACCGGGCTGTGACCACCAGCCCGCCGCCAGGAAGCCCATCCAGAAACGCTGACCGCCAGCGCATGCGGCGCTGCCCGCGCACTGCCAGGCGGCCAGGTCCATGGAGAGTTCGCAGATCGCCGTCACGACCATGATGGTGAGGCTGAGCGCGGCGAGCCTTACCAGGAGCCCATGCACCCGGATGGTGCGCCCAAGACCGCGCGCAGGCGGGCGCATCCAATGGGCGAGGTTTACGATCATGAAGGGCAGGAGCAGATACTGCAGCACCCGGCCAGGGCTGCTGCCCGGAGCGAGTCGGGACCAGGAGTACGCCTCCGGCACAGGACGGTCACCATAGTCTTCCGGTCGCCGCTCCGCGTCCACGTCTTCGGCTCTGCGATGCAGCGCTGCGATGTCGTCGCCTCCAACCTGCACGACGCGCGGGTCATCCAGCATCTGTTCGGGGGTGGCGCCGTCAATGCCGTGCACCAGCAGTTCGAGGACGAGGGGCATGTGCTGGGTCGGCGCTGGCTGCGAGCGCGGAGCCGAGGTCGGGGCCGGGGCGGGGGCCGGGGCCGCCGAGTTGAGCAGGGCGGCCCGTGCCCGGCGGGTGGTCTCGTGCGCGCGGGTCAGAGCCGAGCGCACCGCCTTGGCCCGCGGATGCCGCATCCCCAACGTGGTCGCCGAACGTTGGGCCGCGCGCTCGAGGACGTCGGTGAGCCGCTCCATGCTCTCCACATCGCCGTCCAGGGTGGCCGTCTCGTGCCGGGCCGAGGCCATGAGAACGAGCGCCTCCAAGGCCCGGGGATGGTCGTCGCCCCAGCGGTCCATCTGGCGCCGGCACAGCTCTTCAAGTTCGCGGGCCAGGTCGCGGGTCCGGTGGTCGATACCGTCCTGGCGTGCGGCCAGAAAGAGAACGGAGACGGCCCGCAGGAGCAGTTCGAGGCGCTGCCCGGCCTCTGGCAGGGAACGGCTCAGCGTCTGCGCCCGCTGGGCATGGGCACGCGCGAGCGGCCACTTCCCCTGTTCAGCGACGCACACGGCCAGGTTCGCATACGTACGCGCCTGCTCGGCGGGAGTATCCGCCGTCTCCAGTGCCGTCTCCAGCGCGGCCAGCGCCTCGTCGAGATGCTCGCCTCCCGCATCGACGAGGACGGTGGCGAGCCGGTTGTGCACCACACACCGATGCCCGGCGGGTACGCGACCCTCGCCGATCCAGAACTCCGCCACCGCCAGCGCCGTGTCGACCTCGCCAGCCAGATCCAGCTCACGCAGCAGCGTGACGAAATAGGCGAAGTCCCGTGCATCGCCAGGAGTGTTGAGGAGAGTGACGTCGGCGTCGAGCTCGTTGACGTACGCGCGCAACAGCTCCGCCGCCTGCGGGTCGCCCCGCACCGCGCGCTCGGCCGCGGCGATCCGCTCCGCCCATCCCGGGGCGGTGGTCTGCTCAGTCACCACTGGCTCCGCCGAGCAGCTGGTCGCCCAGCGTTTGCAGGGCCCGGGCACGCTGCTCCGCAGCCTCCTGCGGGGTGATGTAGCCGTCGTCCTCCAGTTGGCGCAGCCGCATCAGGAAAGCCTCGACGCCGCCTTCCGGCACGGCCTGCCGGGGCTTTCGTGTCGGCAGGGCGAGCTGCTTGCCGGTGACCGCGGTACGCAGGTGGGCGACGTCGAAGTACGGGAACCGTTCGATCGCGTGCAGCACCGAGGCCGCGAACACCACGTTGGTGTCGGGGGAGCCATCCGCGCGGCTGAGCTCCTGTTCCATGAGGATGCCAACAACGGGGCGCTCACGAGAGCCGGCCTCGGCCGGGTCGATGTCCACTGGGCTGCCGGAGTAGCCCGCGAAATCGTGGACCTCCTGGTCGACCGTCAGTTGCAGCCCCGTGAACTCGCCGCCTGACTCGCTCTGGTGACTGATCGGCGCATGAGTGACTTGCCCGCTCAGCCGGGTCTTCTCACCCGGCGGCCGGTAGGAACCCTTCCACGATATGTCCTGGCGGGGACGGTCCGTGGGCGGGGCGATCGGGAGGTTGTATGCGTGGGCGTTCACCACCGCGACGAGCGCAAGGTCCGCGTCCTCGATCCGGTCACACAGCCGCCCCGGCACCCGCTGCCCGTCCGCAAGCTGCAGATCCAGCTGCGCGTCATAGGAGGACACCCCCTCCACACAATGCAGCGCGGTCAGCACGAAGCCGCGCGTGACGAGGAAACCGGCCCCCAGATGCAGGTCACCCTGATCGATCTGCACCCAGTAAGACGTGATGCTCATGGAGCACCCTTAGTCCGTTCCACCGTGAGCGTCACCTCGAGAGACGCTTCCGCGGACGCCTTGGACAGGATGACGCCTGCCTCCGCCGCAAGGGTCAGACCGAAGGAGACCTCCATCCCGGTCACTGCCCAGCCGCGCCGCTCCGGCACCTGGTCCAGGGCGTCCTGGGCAAGGGCGGTAGCCTGCCGGATCGCCTCCTGCACTTCACCCGACCGCTCGCCCAGCGGCGACGCCGTCCGCGTCCTACCGCCGATCTGGCGGGCCCCACGCGAGTCGACCTGAACGGTCTCAATCAACACGGATGAGGAAGCATCCTGGTCTGCCATGCCCGTTTCCCCCTTGGATCACCCCATTGCGGAGCAGCGTAGTCCTGCCCCGCGGCTGACGAAGGGGTTCCGTTCCGAGGTCCCCCTGGTGCCCGGAATTCCGCCGGACCCGGCGCAACTGCCGTACGCGTGGTCCCACAGCCTTTTATCCGACGTAGGGCAACGAGGCAACGCCCTGAACGGCCCTCCGTGGCACCGTGCAGCTACAGCAGAGTTCGGCTGAGCATCGATTGACGGTGTGAGGTCCCGCGAGATCTTGGACAGTTTGGTCCCAAGAGACGCTGGACGTCACCGGTAGATGCTGGACAGTCGCTACTTCCTCGTGCGCGCGACCGCCTTGAACTGCCTGATCGGTTTGTCGCTGGTGCGGGCGTGGGTGGACAGTTCGACCTCGCCGTCCAGGACGCGGAAGACGGTGTCCTCGATGAGGATGGTCACGGCTTTCCCGGCGTGAGCCCGGCCGATCCGGAGGCGCTGGCCGCCGACCATCACCACGCCGTCCGCGGGCACGTTGCGCTGAGCCTTCATTGCCTTCGCCGACGGCGGGATGATCGCGGTGCGTGGGCTGCGGGCCCCGCTGATCTGGGCTCGTTGCTCCGGTGGGATGGGCGCGGGCAGCGTCTTGACCACGCGGCCGTCGGCGATGACGTGCATAAGCTGGGCGTCGAACCGCAGGGTGACCTGCTGTCCAAGAGCCCCCGAACCGACACTTGGTCGAGGAAGCCACGGGCCACTCAGGGCTGATTCCATACAAGCGTATAGCGCCAGAACAGCCGTCGTGGCAGCCGTGCGCCAGGGAGGACGTCTCTGGCTTCGCGGACGATGTCGTCAAAGGTCATGTCCGGTGGGCGAGTAGGGGCCGTCATGGAGACGGGCCGCTGCGAGGGGCGGCCCTTGTTCTTCAGCCAGCCCATGGCAGCGTTGGCCGGAATGGCGACAGCACCGAGCAGGTGGTCCACGGGGGTCTGGGCGCGAGACAGGCCGACGATCACCAGTGTCCCTCCCTGGGTCAGATGACGGCGGAAACGGGTGAGCGCCGGGGTGAACGGCAGGTGGTGGATCGTGGCGACGCACGTGATGACGTCGTGAGGGCCGGCAGGAAGCTCGGCTATTGCATCCGCGACGGTGAAGGTGACGGGGAGCCCGGAAGGAGTCAGCTTCTGGGCCTGGGCTGTGATCACCGGGTCGGAATCGACGGCCTGCACAGCATCGGCTCGTCCGGTCAAGAGCCTTGCAAGATCACCGCTGCCGGAACCGACGTCCAGGGCATGGCCGAAGCGCCTCGGCAACTGCCGCAGGATCCAGCGATGGTAGTGGGCGTTGTGATCCCAGGGATAAGCGGCGTTGAACCGTTCAAGAGCCCGCAGGACACGAAGCGACAAGATCTTCATCGCCCCAGTCCATCAAGTCCCTGCGGCATGCACACCCTGTTCCGGAACAAAGATCACTCGCTCTCGGGCTGCCGGACGCAGTCCGAGGAAGCGAGTAGAAAAACACCTACTGAACGAGTTCACCGTCTGGTGAGCGGGAGGCTGAGGATCCCGCGGTCGTGTCCGACGATCAGGTCCGGGCCGGCTATGGCCAGACAGGTGAGCGCCACGTCCAGGGCGATGTGCCCCACCGCGCCGGTCTCCGGTTCCCATACCCGCAGCCGGTGACCGTGCCGGGTGCCGGTGACCAGGACCGTGCGGCCGCCGTGCAGGGTGGTGGCGGTGATGACCGGCAGGCCCCCGGTGCCTGTCGAGGCGGGGAGACCGTCGCCGATCGGGGCACCGGTGGCAAGGTCCCACAGCATGACCACGCCCTGGTTGTCTCCGGTGGCCAGCATGGTTCGGTCGGGTGTGGGCACGGCCGCCGCGGCTGCCACCCGGTGGTCGGCATCGGCGAGTGCGCGGGCGCTCAGTTGCACGGCCGCGCCTGGTTCCCAGGGGTCGTCGACGGCCGGGTCCCACACGTGAAGGCGGCCGGCGGTGTCCGCGGCCGCGATCAGTGTGTGGCCGGCGGAGATCGGGATGGCGGCGATCGACTGGATCGGACTGCCATAGGGGTTGAGGCGCCCGACGCACTCACCGGTGTCCGGATCCCACAGGCGGACCGCGCCTTTGGGGGTGGCGGTGACGAGCAGGGTGCGGCCGTCGGGGACGGTCGCGGTACACATTCCGGTCACCCCGCCGGGCCAGTCGCCGGCCCGGTTCGCGGACCGGCTGTCCGGTGACGGGGTTCCACAGGGCGATCGTCCCGGTGTCGCCTCCGCTCGCCACAAGGACGCGGTCGTCGGGCAGGGGCAGGGCCGTCATGGAGCGGATACGGTCACGGTGTCCTGGCAGCGGGGCATGGACGAGCCGGGCGTCGGCCACGTCCCACAGGCACACCACGCCCGCGTCCCCGGCGCCGGCCACGAGCGTCGGCCGACCCGGGCGGGAGACCACCGCCAGCGCGTTGACACCCCCGGATGAACCGGGCGCCGAATCGGAGAACGCCGGCACATCGGAGAACACCGAGATACGGCCCCAGGGGGTGCCGTCGGCCGCGAGCACCGTGTTCCCGTCCTGCCGGAACCGAGTCGCCGCTTCACCTGTTCGTCCGGGCGCCGTCGACTCCGCCATGGCGGCCGACTCGTCGGAGTCCGCCCGCGCCTCCGTCGCGCGGTGCCGGGGGCGCGCACCGTCCGGGTTGTCCGCCAGGCCGTCGGCGATCGTCCACGTCTGCTCGCAGTCCCAGCAGCGGAAGTCTCCGGTGAGCGACATCAGTTGGCGGGCCAACTCCCTTGCGTCCTGTTGCGGGGTGCCCCCGACGGCGACCATGCCGGCGACCAGGCACAGGACGGCCTGTCCCGGTGTTTCGGGGGGTACCCCTGCCACCGCGACGTCGCGTGCCGCCCGCAGGAAGGGCTCCCACTCCTCGCCCACTGCCTCCTCCCGCAGTGCGGCAGCGACCTCGCCCCAGGGATGTCCTCCCTGTCTGACATGGGCGGGATCAGGGCGTCCCGGAGCTTCGGCGGGCGGACGTGCCGGGTCCGTGAAGAAGTCGGGGATCTCGGTATCGCTCCCGCACTCGGGACATATCAGCAGGAGGTCACCTTCCCGGGGATCGGGGAACCGCCACAGCGCTTCGCCCATGTGGTGGCCGGCGAAGGCCACGCAGGCGAGCACGAGGTGGGCGCAGACCTGCGGGGTGGTATCGGCGGCAAGGAGACTTCGGGTGGCCGCCCGCTCGGCCAGACGCAGTGCGGCGCCGAACCCCGTCTCGAGGTCGGCCGGGACGGGGGGCCTGTCCTCCGCGGTCACGATGCATCCCAAGTCCACCCAGACGTCCGCGGTCTGTCCCGGAGGCAGGGCCGCTGCCGCCTCGACGAGATGCGGCAGAGCCGCATAGGCCCCGTCGAAGACGGTCCCGTCGTCCATCAGGCCGCCGGCCAGGTTCGTCCAGGTCTGCCTCCATCCATCGCTGCTCCCGGTGGCAGCCGCGGAGGACAACTGCTCCAGGAGTGCTTTCACCTCTTCGACCTTCACACCGTCGAGGTCAAGCCAACGAGGGCTGTGCAAGGGCAGCGTGGGAATCATGGAACGAGTCTCGCAGGCAGCACTGACAATCAGGAGGCTGTCCCGGATCAGCTCATCATCCGATCGGCGACCACTGCCACGGAACGGGGCACGATCCGCTCCAGGACCGGCAGAACAGGATCCCATTCGCCCGCAACCGTCACGACCTGCGCGGCGAGCCTGCGGGCGTGGGACGGCTCGGACAACTCCACGAGTGCGGCCAGGGCGCGGGCTCGTGTCGCGCGGTGGGCGATCGAGCGGGTGAGAGCCTCGGCCCGGGCGTGATTGCCGTGCCGGGCCGTCTCCCGGACGACCGCGACCAGTGCCTCGCCCTGCGCCCAGCGGTCGTTGATCGAGTGGACGAGAGCCTCGGCCCAGCCTGGATCGCCACGCCGGGCCAGTTCCCGGACCACTTCGATCAGCGCCCTGTCCTGTGCCCTGCGGTCGTTGATCGTGTGGGCGAGAGCCTCGGCACCGCCCGTGTCACCGGACCGGGCCAGTTCCCCGACGACGTCCGCCTGCCGCGCCACGGACAGATCGGGGTCGAGACGGCCGGCGAGGGCCATGGCCCGCTCGACCTGCCCGTGCCTGGCCAGCAGGAGCGTCACGGACCTCAGCAGAATGTCGTGATCACGGCCGTCGCCGGTCTCGAGCAGTGTCTCGGCCCGGTCGGCAAGGGCCAGGACCACGTCCTGGTCGGCGCTGTGAACGACCGCGTCCAGCACACAGGCCATGTCCCAGGCGTCGAGCGGGGATCCGGGAGGCAACGGGCGAACGGCGGCCTCGTCCAGGTCTCCTTCCGGGACCACCATGTCCTGTTCGGCGGCTTCGCCGAGCACCCACCCGCATACCGTGCCCCCGGCGCCGACGGCCGGTCCGGGCGGGGTGCGCAGGAGAGCATCGAGCCGGTCCAGGTCTCCCGCCAGCGCCTCGCGGGCCAACACCGCCGCCAGGGGCCGTGGCTGGGACCACCCTGTCGAGTTGCGGGAGCGGGTGATGTCCTCCACGCGGTCGGCAAGTGCAGCGGCTCGGTCATGGTCACCGCTGGCGACGGCCACCTCCACGAGGAGGGCGAGCACCTGTTCCGTCCCGTCGGCGGCGTAAGAACTCACCACGTCGTCGGCGCGAGCGGCGAACCTGAGCGCCTCATCGATGTCGCCGCTGTCCGCCACCGCCTTCGCCAACAGGGCCCAGGCCCACCCCCAGTGGTGCGGGTAGCGGATCCTCTCCGCCAGAGCGACGGCCCGGTCACGCTCACCGGCACGGGCCCACGCCGGCACGAGGGCGACCAGTGCCTGCTCCCGCACCTGCCGTAGGGGAATCGACTCGGCCAGCGCCTGAGCGCCACCCAGGTCTCCCGCGCCCGCCGCGGCCTGAACCAGCGCCAGTAGTTCCGTACCCTGCTTGAGCTCGTCACTGATCGTGTACGCCAGCTCAGCCGCACGGACGAGGTGGCCGGTGCGGGCAAGCGCCCTCGGGAACCACCCACTGGTGAAACCGGTGCTCGAGTGCCTGCCGACCGACAGCCGCAGAAGGGTCAGCAGGCAGGGCTCGAACCCCCCTTGAGCGATATCCCTTCCCATGTCGTTCTCGGGTGCCAGGCCGCGACGTAGCTCCCGTTCCCGCGTCATGAAAAGCTCTGGCCCCCACTGGGCCAACCCCTCTGACATACCTGGCGCCCCCCTTCGAAGCCCCTCAACTGCGCACCTGCGCAGGCGGCCCAACAGTAACGGGGCCCCGACCTGACGGAGTCTCGCCAGTGGCCTGGCCGAGACGCTGGTCCCGTGGGGCGCAGGAGGGCGACAGCGCGCCCGCGCAGCTGAATCGCCGCACAGATCCACGCACCGCTGAGCCCGTTGTTTCAACAGGGCAGCGGTGAACATCGCGTGGCTCTCAGCTCGGACATCAGCTTCGACGATGCCTCGGCTGCGTGTTTTCCCCGATGTGGTGATCCCCAAGAGCATCTACAGTCGTCTCGGTCACATTTCTGGGGGGCGTATGAAATATCGAATGCTGACCGCGGGCGTGGTGAACCTGCTGATGGGAGACGGGGAGACAACTCCGAAGGGCATCGAGACCACCGCCCTGGAAATGGCCCGCATGGGCCGACTGCAGGGTGAAGAGAAAGCCGACGGTACGGTGACCGTACGGATCGTCCCGCAGACCGCCGACTCGGCACCGCTGCGGCCCGTCGAGGAACTGGTGGTCGAACGGATCCGCCGACGCTGCCGAAGCGGTGTCGACCGCGTGCCGATAGGCGCCCTCGGGCCAGGCGACGGCGACGAGTTCTGGGTATGGTGGCGCGGCTTTCAGAACAGTGTCCGCAACGAGGCGGCCGCCCTTGGCCTCATACGGCCGGCCCGGAACAAGTACGTGACGCTGCTGTATCGGGGTGCGCCCTTCGCGGCCTGGTTCGGCGCCCTGTGGGCCGGCGTTTCGTTCAGTCCCGAGTGGATGCGGATCATTCTCACAGTGGTCCTCGTGCCCAGCCTGTTCGGGCTGCTGCGGCTGTCAGACGTCCCGCTCGAATCCGGGCCCAGGTTGACGGCCGCCGGACGACAGGCCGCGCGCGAGTGGCGGACCCACGACCGCGCTGGAGAGCATCGGCTGCCCAAACGCCAGGTGGGGACGGCTGGTCCCGAATCGGCGCTTCCCGTACGCGAGCCGCAGCAGATCTGGTCCTCGTACGGCAGATCGTGGCACGTCGTGGAGGCCGGGCCGCTGGACACCCCGCGCTGGGGACACCTGTGGCAGCTCGTGCTGCTGGCCCTGGCCGTGTGCGCCGCCTGTGGCGCCCTGGTCGCGGTGACCCTGACCGCGCACCGCCCGGCGTTGGCCTGGGAATGGGACACCGCTCCGTTGCTCGCCGGCGTACTGCTGTGGGTTTTGTGGCTGCCGGCCCGCCGCCGGGTCCTGGCCGTTCCCGACGAGGCAAGCTTTCGCGGTGCCGTCATCTCACGCTGGGACTACGACACCCACTACGACGACCCGTACACGGATGTCACACACTACTGCTGCTCCATCGAGGACCCGGCGACGCGGAAAGCCTGGTCCTTCGAGGTCGACCAGTGGAGCCGGCCGATGTTCTCACGCGAAGCGAACCCCGAGCTCAAGGACCGGTTCCGGGTAGGGGACGTCGTCGATGTCCACTGCAGCCCGCGTCGGCGAAAGATCCATCAGATCAGTGTGGTCGAGGCCGTGTCGCGGACCGACTGACGATCAGATCCGCTCTCCGGCACGCACGCAGCCGCTAGAGGTGGGGGTCCCGAGGCACCTGCGGCCTGAGCGGGTCCTGTTTGGGGCTGAGGCCCTGCGCGGCGTCACAGCTCGCTGTCGGCGGTCACCGGGACGGCGTAGTACCGCACCGCCCCGGTGGTGTACTGCGCGGCCACCGTGACCGACCACGCGCCGTGACCGCGCTGCGTACTGCGCACCGCGGTCACGGACGCAGGCTGCGGCAGCGTACCCGCTGCCGGGCTGGGCAACTCGACGTCAGGCGCCATCGACTGCGCAAGCCGCGCCTGCGCACTCGTCTCATCGTCCGCACGGCTGCGCAGCCAGGCGCCGAGGAACAGTTGCGCATAGCCGCCCGGGTCGGCGGCGGCCGGCGCGGTGCGCACGCCGGCGGGCTTGGCCGCGCCGGCCGCCGGGATGGTGGTCGGGGTGGAGGCAACGGCGACGGCGACGCACAGGGCGATGGCGCCGGCCGCGATGACGGCCCCTATGCCGATTGGCAGATCGACTACGGCCCCACTGATCACGTCCTGGCTATGGTCTAGGTCTGCGGGGCGACGGTCCAACGGGCCGCGGTTCGTAAAACGTTCCGTCGCGGAGCATGACAAAACAGGATGTTGGCCCGGCGCCGGGCGAGGCAGAGCAGGCCCGGGTGTGGTGCTTGCCCTGGGCGATTGTCTTGTCGTAGTCGGTCCGCGATGCCGGTCGCCCAGGGCGGCGAACGCGGAGAGGAAGAAAGCACACGCGGGCTCCTGCCCCCGCTTGCGCGCAATCACAGCGCCCTCCGTGCAAACGGGCAATCTGCCGCAATCTTCGGGCGCAGCGGCATCAATCATGCGCATGCTGGACCTCCAGCCAGCGCAGATGGAGGGCGACATGACGCTGAGGTTCATCGGCACCACATCAGAGAACGGCAACTGCCCCACCCTGTACGAGGTCGTGGAGACCGGTGACATCGTCGTTCAGGGCGACCGGCTCACCGACCCCGAACACCTCGACCAACTGCGGGACGTGAAGGACTGCGAGACCTTCGTCGTCGTCCCCCGCGAGCTCCTCACACGCTTCACACCCCGCGCCACCGAGCCTCAGGTGAAGGAGTAGCCCGCGTGCCGGACCTGATCCCGTTCGACGAGATCACCCACCTGTTCACGGACTTCGAACACACCGCCTGGCGGCTGGAGACGCAGCGCGGCTACGCCACCGACCGCGTCAGCCCGAACTGGGCACGCTTCCAAAACGGCGCCACCTTCGACTACGACCCCGCCAGCCCGTGGCACGCCGGCATCCGCAAGCAGACGGAAGCCGGGAAACGGATTGGCAGGGTACGCATCGTCGACGACCCGCCGACGGAGGGGCAACGCTTCCTCCTGGCGACCGGACTCGGCAACGTCGCCGCAGGCGAGGACATCCGCAACTTGTGGCGCGCGGACGCCATACGCCTTGACCTGCCGGACTTCGACTTCTGGCTCTTCGACTCCCGCACCGTCGTCAAGTTCGTCATCGACGAGCACGACGTGACGGTGGGGGTGCACGTCCTCGAGGATGCCGAGAGCGTCGTACGCGCTTGCCAGGCCCGAGACGCCGCCGTCCACTTCGCTGTCCCTACCAGCCAGTTCCAGGGGCAGGTACCGTCTGCCAGGTGAGCACCGATTACCAGTCTGGCCGTGAGGCCCTCGGTGTGCGGCTGCGCGAGCTGCGCGCCGAGGCCGGTCTCCAGGGCAAGGACCTTGCCGAACGGCTCGGCTGGCAGCGCTCCAAGGTCTCCCGGCTGGAGAACGGGAAGCAGACCGCGTCGGCCGCCGACCTCGAGGCCTGGGCGCGTGCCCTCGGCGCTCCCAGCGAGATCCCCGATCTACACAGCCGATTGCGGGGGCTGGAGTCACAGCAGCGTTCCTGGCGCCGCCAGCTCGCCACCGGCCACCGGGCCGTGCAGGACCGGTACGTCGCCGAGTACCGGCGCACAGCGACGATCCGCGGCTACGAGGCCACCGTGATCCCCGGGCTGCTCCAGACCCCCGAGTACGCCCGCCATGTGCTGATGCAGAACGCCGAGTTGATGCAGTCGCCCCGCGACACCGACGAGGCCGTGAACGCCCGCATGCGGCGCCAAGAGGTGCTGTACGACAGCGGCAAGACCTTCCGCGTCCTTATCTGGGAGGGCGCCCTGCACGTCCTCGTATGCCCGCACGAGGTGATGGCCGGCCAACTGGATCGGCTCGTCGGCCTGATCGGCCTGAGCCAGGTAGAGCTGGACATCGTCCCGTTCGCTGCCCGGCTGAAGCTCACCCCGAAGCACGGATTCTGGATCTTCGACGAACAGCGCGTCGTCGTCGAGACCATCAACACCGAGGTCACCCTGGAGTCCGAGGAGGACGTCGCCCTCTACGGGCGGGTCTGGGAGCGCCTCGCCGAGTCCGCGGTATCCGGCCAGCAAGCGCGGCGGTTGATCGGCCGTGCACGGGCCTCCCTCGACCTGAATTGAGCAATCGGGCCCAACCCGCCAAGTGACCGCGCAATCCCGCGCAATCGGCACGCACAGCCGCAATCAGCCACCCTACCGTCCGGGGCATGGCACAACAGATGCGGTTGGCTGCTGTGTACGAGGCCGGGGACGCGTGGCTCGCCGACAGCTCCGCGCACCCGACCCTCGTCCGCGCAGCCTGGAACAAGGACTCCCTCGCCCCGATCGCGTCCGGCGGGCGGTGGCTTGCCGCGGAAACAGCCCTCCTCGACACGATGAAGGCACTCAACCGCATCTGTGAGGAGCACCGCGGCCCCGTTCTCGCCGACACCGAGGCACACAAGGCCTGGTGGCTCGTATCGCTCGACGCCGCAGACGAGCTGGCCGACGTGCGGCAGGTGACGGTGCACGTGCCGGGCCGGCCCCTGCACTGCCCGCCGACGGGCTGGCACCTCGACTCGCGCATGTGGCTGTGCCGCCCCGACGGCTCCGGCCGCCTTACCGAACCTGCCGTGCTCGCCGCCGCGTTCGGCCCGGGCGGGCACCGACACCCTGCGGAGGCACGATGACGACCACCACAGCGGCCGCCGAAGAAGTGGACGTGCCGACGCTCGGCAAGTTGCTGGTGCAGTCCGCCAAGCCCGGCCGCGACCGCACCGCTGCGCAGGCCCTCGCCGAGGAGGAGACCCTCCTCGCCCACCAGGGCGTGCGCACGGCCCTCGTGGTCAAGGAGGGCGGCCGGATGACGGCCCGCTGGGAGGGCCTGATGGGGCGCCTTTACACGCTCAGCCTTGACGACGTACAGCGCGCTTTCCTCGGCCTGGTGCTGTCCATGATGGGTATCGGACACGTGCCGCTCACGGCGGTCGAGTCGCTCGACGAACGCCGACTACTGATCATGCAGCGCGCCCTGTGCCGCCTCGCGGGCAACGACTGCAGTGAAGTACACCCATTCGAGTGATCAGCGGACCCACAGTGAGGCGGGGAGCCCCGCGTGTTGCTAGGCGGTCAGGGATTCTGAGCACCCCCGCGTCGGCGGGGAGACCCGCGCACCTCGCTGGGATCAGCGTTTGCTTTCTCCGGGGCACCCCTGCGGACGCGGGGGTGTTCCGCGCTTCTGCCTACGAGGTGGGAGGTATGACGAACTCATGCCCGGTACCCTCGCTGAGGCTGGCGTCGGGGTGAACGTTTCGCCTGTTACGCCTGGGTCTTGGTGTGGGTGATGAAAGCTGTCCAGGCGGTGAGTGTGAGGGTGAGGGTCGGGCCGTGGGGGTTCTTGCTGTCACGGACGGGCACTGTGCCCAGGACCCTTGCCACTTCGACGCAGCTCTGGTCCCCGCTGGAGTAGGACGATTTGAACCAGTCGAGGCCGGTGTTGGCGGCGTTGGGGTAGTGCTGGGTCACGGGGGTTAGTCCATTTCCTGTGCGGCGGCGTGGATGCGGGCGAGGGACTCGTCGGCGGGCAGTGCTTCGGAGTTGAGGCGGCGGAAGAGGGTGGTGAAGATTTCGACTTGCGCGGGTTCCTCGTAGTAGACGGTGTCGATGAGTCCATCGGCATAGACGACGTCGGTCTCCGCAGGTTCGGGGAAGGAAAGGATCCCGAACGGGCCGTGGAGCGCGGAGTTGATGGCTGCGGCGGATGGAAGTACTTGGATCTGGATGTTGGTCTGCGCGGCCTGGCTGGTGAGGTGGCCGAGCTGCTCGCGCATGACTTCTGGGCCGCCGACGCGGTGGCGGAGGCTTGCTTCGGTGAGGATGGCCCACAGCCGTAGGGGTGCGGGGCGGGCGAAGACCTGGCGGCGTTGGCCTCGGACTTTGACCTGCTCCTGGACGTAGTCGAAGTCGTCGGCCTTGTCGGGGCGTTGTTCCCGGATGACTGCTTCGGTGTAGGCGGGTGTCTGGAGGAGTCCGGGGATCAGGCCGCTTTCGACGACGTAGAGGTCGGCGGCGTCCCATTCCAGGGCGATGTAGTCGGCGTAGGCCGATTTGAGGGTGTCCTCGTATTGGGACCACCAGCCGCGTTCCCGGCCGTGGCGGGCCAGTTCCTGCAGACGCGCGCGCAGGGCTTGGTCGTTGACGCCGTAAAAGTCTAGGAGTACGCGCAGGTCGAGGGCACGGATACCGGACTGTGCCGCCTCGATCCGGCTCATCTTGGATTCGGCGCACTGGAGTTCGTCGGCGGCCTGGGCGAGGGTCTTGCCGGCCTGGTTGCGGAGGTCTTTGAGCATGCGGCCGAGGCGGCGCTGCCGCACGGTGGGATTCCGGTTGACGGGCACGCTTGTCCTTCCTCCCCTGGTCGGCTGACGTCAGTTTGCCCTGGCGCGACTGTTCGCGACAAGCAAGATGATCCCAACTCAAAGTAGCGACTTGCACCTTGAGGTGGGGGAGCGGGATAGTGGGGTATCTCGGCAACTCTGTGTGCAGAGTTGATCACTTCTTGCGGCCTGTGTCGTGGCAGGTCACCGGAGCCTTGGAGGCATCCGTATGCCGGAACCACCCGAGCCGACTACAGATCGGTCCCGTTATCCCGGGCATCCTCGGCGGGTGGCGAACGCTCGCCGTCGAGCGGAGCGTGTGCTGGTCTGCTGGGGCGTGGAACGGGAGGCGGTCGAGGACGTTTGCGGGGTGGTCAGCGAGCTGGTGACGAATGCGGTGGTGCACGCGCGGACACCGAGAGGGCGCGAAGTGGGCGTCACTCTCATGTTGTTGGGTCATGTGGTGCGCGTGGAGGTCCGCGACGCCGATCCGACGCTCCTGAGGCCTATTTCCGAGCTCGCCGATGGCACGAGCTTGCCTGGCCGCGGGCGTGGCTTGTTGGTGGTGGATCGGTTATGCGGCGGCCGGTGGGGGAGTGTTGCAGAAGTCATCGGCAAGACCGTGTGGGCGGAGATCCCGTGTGAGGGAGCCGCCGTCAGGGAAGCCCCCGCGACCCAATCGCCTGCGAGGGATGCACGCCTGGGCCAGCCGGCCGAGGGCCTGGTGAACTTCTCCTCGAAGGCGCTGGCCTTCGCTGCCTGTCGCCCTTTCTTTGTGCGAGGCTGTCGGCGTCGTCCCGGCCGGTCCGCCCGTCGTGCTCTATACCTGCGGTTCCTCGTCGCAGATCGCGGTCAACGGGCTGTCGGCGTTGGGGGAGTTCGCTAAACGTGCGGGCTGGGCGGTGGTGGATGAGGTGTATGACCTTGCGCCGTTCGATGTCCCGCGGCGCACACGCCTGGGATGGCTGAGCGTCGAGCGCCTCCTGCTCCGGGGGAGTGCCGCCGGCCTGCTTGCGCCTGCCGAGCAGGAGATTGCCTGGCACCTGAGTGATCGCAGCGCGCTGCGGATGGGGCTGTTGGCCCTGCCGGCGTTCGCCGTGTATCCCACCGGTCGGATGGCGGGTGGCGGGGCGGCGGTGTACGCCGGTGCAGCGATGCCGGACCGCGGGGTGGGGGAGGGGCGGCAACTGTGAGCGCCCGTCGTGAACGCAGCAGCCACGCCGGTCCCCCGGTCGAAGATCTGGCCGTCATCTGGAGCGCCCCGCAGCCGGTGCCGTCATACGACATGCCACCGCAGCCCTCCCCGCAGTCGTCGGCCCTCGGGGCGGTGCGGCCGTGTCTACGGCAGGTGTGGCAGCTGCCAGGCCGCAGTGAGCGCGCGCCTCATCAGGCTCGAGCGCTGGTCGGTGACACCTGCCGGAGGTGGCGTGTTGCGCGCCGGGTTGTGGATGACCTCCTTGTGATCGTTTCTGAGCTGGTGACGAATGCCGTGGTGCATGCGCCGGGCGAGCACGTCACGGTGGCGGTGGTGCTCACCCCCACTGCCGTGGGGGTTGCCGTCATCGACCAGGGCCCCCGCCGCCCGATTCGTGCGCACGTTCCCGAGGCGGACGATGAGCACGGCCGCGGGCTGTTCCTCGTGGAGGCTCTGGCGGACCGGCACGGAGCGCAGCCCGCCGCAGGGGGCACGGCCGTGTGGGCCTGCCTCGCCCTCCCGCCTCCGCGCCCGCTCACCCGCAACGCGTCGGCCGTGCACGCTCCCACCGTCGACGGCGCCGCTGGCTCCCACCACCTTCAGGAGGGGCCCGATGCTCCCCGCGGCCATGCCTGACGAGGCGGCGATGCCCGCCCGCGGCGCGTACCGCCCGGCCGCTCCCGTCGCCGTGCGCTGGACCTTGCCCGCCACCGCTGACCTGCCCCAGGCGGTCGATGCGTGCGTGGCGGGTGCTTACACCGCCTGGGGCGCCGCAGGGCACCAGGCCGACCTGCTCGCCGACCTCGCCGCCGACTTCATCACCGACGTCCTGGGGGCTGCGGCCAGCCCCTGCGTCACCGTCACCGCGATGCTGCAGGGCAGGCGCGCCACGCTCAGCGTGGCCCCTGCAACTGCTCCTGCACCACCCGCAGTCGTCGCCCTGCCGCGCCGGGAGGCGCCCACGACCATGCCATCGTCTTGGGGCCACGTCCCCTTGGCGCACGGTTTGTGCGTCTACGCCACCGTCAATCTCATCGTCCACCACCGGCGGGGGCCACGGTGACCGGCGATGCGAGGCGGCACGAGACCCGCCACTACCCGACGAACGATCCCGCCACGCCTCAACGCACCGCACAGGACGTGGGAGTGGTGCTGGAAAGCTGGCGGCTGGCCACCCCCGTCGTCACAGCCCTCGTCGCACGGGCACACACACTCGTCGCGGAGGCGATTGCTGCATACGGCGGGGAACGCGTCACTGTCACAGTCGTCCGCAACGAAGACCGGGCCACGGTTCATGTCCTGTCCGTCGTGTGCCTGCAGGAACACCCGGACGGCCTGATCGACCCCGCGACCGCGAACGTCCTGCTGGAGGCAGCCGAGCGCTGGGGGCCGCCGCTCAGCAGCGTTGTCTGTGCACGACGTTCGCGTTGCTGGGCGACGACTGGAAGAGCCGGCGGCTGTTCATTGCCCCCCGGCCCAGCCCCTAGACCCGCAGGTCCGCGTGTCCCCCGTCGCGGATCTGCGGTGTGCCCCGCCCGGCCTCCCCCGTTCAGCGCGCCGGGCGGGGCACTGCCCGCCCGGCTAGCCGGTGTACGCGATACGGCGCCTCAGGGCGAAAGCCTCGGATGTTCGAGTTCGTTCCCTTCTCCGCCTGACGGCGCCAGTTCCGGAATGAATCCACTCGGCTTCGTCCGCCGACCGGGGCCGGTCGGTCTGTGACCAGCCTGGGTGCGAGCGACGGCGTCCAAGGGCTTCCGGGTCCTGGCGGACCCCCGTGATCACAGATCGGTCCACGGGCGGGGCTCGCCTCCAGCCAGCGGCATCCATACCGACGCGGACGGCCCCTGCTCCTCGAGGTCCTCCAGGACGGCGGCTCCCAGCTGGGCCTCGCGGGCGAGTGCTGCGACGAGCGGGTGCTGAGTGACCATCCCTTGCAGATCCCTGATGCGGTTTTCCAGCCTGCCCGGGCGGCGCCGGTGAGCACGAAGAGAAGGCGGGGGAAGACCGGATACCAGCGCAGCCATACCGGACCGGTGGAAGCCGGCCTGCGCCGTCCGACGGGCTGGGCTTCGTACTGGAGCAGCCTCGCGTACTCGATCAGCTTCACGGCCAGGCGCTCGCTGCTCATGGTGCTGCGATCGACTTCCACGAATGCGCGCAGTTTGCGCCGGTGTTGGCCGTCGACGGCGGTGTAGTGCATGACGGCGTCTGCGACCAGCCGCTCGCCATCACCGATGGAGTGAGCGACCTCCGGGGTCCAGTCCCATGGGCCGTGCTCGTGCCCGAGCCGGCGGGCGTCGGCCGCGAACGGCAGGTGGGATCGTACGACGGTCAGGGTGTGTGTGGTCTTGAGCGAGGCCGCGGTTGCTGAGGTGATGGGGTACGGCGGCCGCCCTCGCAGGACAGGCAGACCGCGGGTTAGGCGAGCGCCCTCGGGAGTGAGGTACCAGGCGTGCGTACGGGACCGGTCTGCACCTGGCAGCGGAGTGAAGCCGACGAAGCCCGTGGAGCGCAGCCTATTGAGCGCACGGGAGAACAACTGGCGTGAGTTGTCCGGCCGAAGCATCTGCCGCAACTGGCCGGTCGTGGCCATGCGGTGCAGGGCGAGCGCGGTCAGGATTTGCAGACGCAGTGGTTCAACCGGGCTCGGGGCCAACCCGCCGAGGGTCGGAGCACCTGATGAGGAACGGGTCATGAAAGGAGGCAACCCTCAACCCCCGACCCAGCCTCCGACCATGAGACCCCGACCAAGGTCACGACCCGACAACGCTTCCGTGGTCGGGGTCATGGTTGGGGGTCCACGGCCCCGACCACGAGATTGCGCGAAGTTTGGACATCCGCGACCACGACGGATCGCACAAAAGGCGTCCCAGAAGAGTGGCGATGGCCGGTCCGCAGCAGCCGTGGGCTACTGCGGGGCGTGGTGGCGAGCCACGCCATGCCGGCCATCGTGCGACACCCGGTCCGCAAGGGACCAACGACCCGTAACCGGATGCCGCGTCTATGGGGGGTGGGCGAAGGGGCGCTCACCGCCGGGTCCTACTTTTGAGACCGCTGGGCGGCCTGATCGAGGATGCGCCGGCGCGTCCATCGGCGGCGTCCGTTCTGGCGCCCGGCGTTCTCGGCGACTCCGTCCGTGGTCGTCAGCAGCGGAAGGTTGCCCTGGGACAGGCTGCTCGAGAAGGAACCGACGGTCTTGTATCCCAGCAGGGCGGCCGCCTGGCTCGCTCCCAGAAGCTCGTCGGGATCGCCATCGGCCGGAACGTCGGGCAGGGGCGGCGCTTCGTAGGCTCCGGCTCGTCTTCCGCGGCCGGGACGGGTGGCCATCCACGCCTGCAGGGTCTCCACCTTCCACAGCAGCCGGCGGTAGGGGTTGTCCGCCGTGCCCTTCTCTTCGACGACATCCGGCTCGGGGAAGTAACCGGGGCGGTCGCGTACGAAGGTGGTGACCTGGTTGGAGTTCTTGTAACCGAGATACCTCGAGGCCTCCGCCGCGTTCAGCAACGTCTCCGGGGGAAGCGAGGGCGGTGTGTGTTCAACGAGCCGTGCCGGCGTGCGGTGCGCGAACCATTCGGTGACCTCCGCGTGGTCCCACAGGCGGGCGCGACCGCGCATGGCGACAGGCTCGGGGAATGCCTTGCCGGCTGCGTTCTCAGCGCGCCCGGTGTAGAGGCCGGTGATCCGTGCTGGCGTCAGGCCTTGCTCAGCCGCGATCTCGGCAGCGTCGGCCAGGCGAGGCTCACGGCGCGAGGTCATGGCAGAACCGTCCGTCCTGTCAGCGGAGAGCCGGCCAGCCCGACTCACAACGCAAATAATGGCAGGAGTTTTGGTTGGAGGTCCAGCCCGCGGCACAGAGTTTTTTCCGTGCTTCGGCCGACTCTGGCGGGGTGGTGGGCCGGCGCCCGCCGAAGCAGGCCAGCACTGCTGTGGCCGCGGAGTTCAAAAAGACCGTGAACAGCGCCGACTTGTCCACCGCGTCGATGCATCCGGTACGAAGCAGCTCTTCCCCAGCCCGCTGGAGGATGTCGACGCTCTCGGCAAGACCATCGACCGTGTGGCCGTGCCGCAAGGCCCTGCGCATCCGCCCCGGAAGACACCCGCGTGCCGGTTGGCGGGCACCAGGCCGTCCCAGACGACGAAGTCACCCCCGCCGATCAGGGCGTCGCGCGCAGGTTCGCATGCCATGGTCTGTTCGCCGAGCATGGCGATGAGGAGGTCGCGAGTCACACGGCGACCCGGTGCCAGGAAGTTCAGCGATCGACCGCGTGTGACAACGACAGCGCCTCTCCGGTGACCATCCGACTGCTTCGACCTGATTCCTTCGCACGCTATACGGTGCCGTCGGTGACAGAGCCTGAGCACCTTGACCGCCTCGGTCGGCCAGTCCTTGACGGGCAGCCACTCATCCACGATCCGCGCGGAGTTGGCCAGCACTGTGCGGAAAGGCGGGCGCTTCTCTCGGTCAGCTCCCTCGTCGCTGCGCAGACCCATGACCGTCAGGATTCGCACCGGGCGGCCGAGCTCACGCTTGAGCTGGTTGACCATCGGCGTCCAGGCGCTGGAGACCACGCCCTCCTTGGCGTACCTGCAGCAGTAGGGGCTGCCCATCCGCGGGAGCCGCCCGTACGCCGCGATCTCGGTCAACAGGCTGCGCGGCATCGAGGTGCCGTCCGGACCGGGCATCGTGCGGGTGACTTCGACGTGACGGTCTGGAGGTACCCCAAAGGCGGCACTCTGCATGGCGGCGAGCTCGGAGACGCCCGGGTAGCGGGTGCCCTCGAAGACGATCGGAGGCCACTCCAGTACTCCGAGGCTGGAGTGGTAAGAGACCACCCGGTCTTCGACGCCGGCGCTCCGGGCCGCATCCATGAACACGGCCATCATCACCGCGCTGTCCTTGGCTCCGGACAGGTGGGGTGCAAGCAGATCATAGATGGTCAGGTCTGGTACGTCAGGCGAGGCGGGGGCAAGGTTCGTAGCCATGGATTCCTCCAGGAAGAGCGGGACAAGGACGGTGGGACTGCTGCCACGACGTGTCGCAGGTGATGAGCTGGCGATGGCACCGATCGAGCAGCAGTGCAGTCCTCAGACCCCGATCGGCTCGGGGTCGGCCTGCTTGGGATAGGGCCGCTGAGCGGGGAGGTCGAGATTGATCTGCTCCCGCTCGCGCCGGTTCTTGCCGAGCCGGAACACGTAGCGGTGCGCGCCGCGGTGCCGTACGTTGCGTGCGCCGACCGCGACCAGGGCCTCCCGGAGCCAGATCGCTGGGGCGCAGCCGGCCCGCGGCACCGGCGCTCCGAGCGCGATGAGCTGGGCTTCGGCGTACTCGTGGCCCTGCTCCTGGCGGCGGATCTTCTGCGCCGCACGGTCGGAAGCGCGCGGGTTCGTGGATTCTCGGACGTGGTGATGCCCGAACCGGAACGTGAGAGTCACCCTGGCGTCGGCGAGCGCGCGGGTTCCGGGCTTGACCTTCGACCTTGGCTGAAGGCTCACCAGGCGTTCATCGGCGCCGACGAGCACCTGGGGCTACCGCTGGAGGAGATCGGCGAGTTGTTCGCCGTGTGGGAGACGACATCGAACGCCGCCGTCACCGATCATGATTCGTCCGGGGCCGCGGTTGGAGGAGCAGGCGTCCCTGACCCAGGTGCGGAAGGCCGCCGGGGTTCCTCAAGGGTGTCGCCTTCCGCAGGATCGAGCCCGGCGCAGCCCGCACACGAGTGGCCGTCGCCGGGCGCAATAACGACGATAATCCGCTGGTCACGCGCCTGCTTGAGACCATCACCCAAAATACGCCGCACAGTTCCTAGCGGCGAGGCCGTCGCGGCCCCCTGTTCTGACACCCTCGTGTCTGCCTCGGTCGCCCTGGGGATGAGTGCGGCGTGCACGGCGTGAGCTTGAGCGTGCCGGTTCGCTGGGCCTGCAGGGCGTACGGCACATTGAACTGCTCTAACGGGCGCAAGCGGCGTGTTATCCCCAACGGCTCCGTCTGGCCCAGCGCGGCCGTTGTTGCCGCGACGGGCGCCTTATCCGGTGCCTGCCTGGGTGAACTGGTTGGTGTCGAAGAGCTTGTTGATGTGCCCGCCGAGTTCGGACCAGTGGTGTCCGGAGAGCTCGGCAGCAGCACGGGCGTCTTTGCTGGCACAGACGTCAATGAGTGCGTCGTGGTGTTCGATTGTGTTGCGGCCACCGAGGAGGGTGGAGAACTTGCGGTAGAGGATGCGGTGGATCTGCGGGTGGAGCTGCTCGACGATCCCGCTGAGTACGGGATTGTCCGCTGCCGTGATGGGGATGGCGTGGAAGCGGTCGTCGGCGGCGAGCGCGGCAGGTGTGTCGTTGGCGGAGACGGCCCGTTCGAAGTCGCGGTTGGCCTCGCGCATGCGCTGCAGGTCCTGCTCCGTCATGACCGGCACGGCCGTTTCGATGGCGAGCTGGTCCAGAGCGCGCAGGACGGCCAAGGCCTTCTCGACGTCACGCCGGTTCAGGGTGGTAATCCGGGTGTAGACCCCGGGCTTGGCCTCGACCAGGCCGATGTCGGCGAGCCTGGCGAGCGCCTCACGCACCGGTGTGCGGCTGAGCCCGAGGCGCTCCGCGAGTTCTCCGTCCTTGACCTTCTCGCCGGGGACGAGTTCGCCACGCACGATGGAGTCGCGCAGGCGGTCGAAGACCTCGTCACTGAGGAGGCGACGGGAGACAGGGCGGTCGAGTGACATATTGCGTACAGTACATCGCCTCCTTCATTCGTCTTCGTGGCCTCCGCCATGGGGCCGGGACCGGCGGACCAGAGCCCGCGCCAGGACGAGTGCCGGATCGATGACGGGTACGCTCACGGCGTCGTCCGGCAGGCCGAGGGGGATTTCCGTGCAGCCGGCGATGACGGCCTGCGCACCCTGCTCGGTCAGGCGTCGTGCGGCGCGGGTGAGAAGCGCGGTCGTCCTCTCGTCGTGGGTGCCCGCCTTGACCGCGTGGATGGCGGCCATGACCTCGGCGTCCTGGCTGGTGGTGCCGGGCAGGACGAGGCGGATGCCGAAGTGGTCTAGCCACTCCTGGTAGAGGCCCGTGCGTACCGTGCCGGTGGTGGCGAGCAGGCCGACGGTGTGGATGCGGGGGCTGAGCGTGCTCAGGTGGCGGGCGACTTCGCCGATCATGTGGACGATGGGCAGGCCGACGTGGTCGGCGATGCGTGGGACGAAGGCGTGGGCGGTGTTGCAGGGGATGGCGATGACGGTGGCGCCCGCCTCGCGCAGGACGCGACCGCCGTTGAGGAGCCAGGGGGTGGGGTCGGGTCCGCCAGCCAGCAGGGCCTCGGTGCGGTCGGGGATGGTGGGGTCGGACCAGATGACCGTTCGCAGGTGGTCCTGGTCGCCGGCGCCGGGGGTGGCCGCGACCAGCTTGGCGTAGAAGTCGGCCGTGGCCGCCGGGCCCATGCCGCCGAGGATGCCGATGATCTCGGTCGTGGTGGGGACGCTCACTGGGCCTGTGCCTTCTGGAGGGCCACGGCCTTGGAGTCAGCCGTGGCGTGAGGGTGTTCGCGCGCACCGCGCTTGGCCGCGCGCCGGTTCTCGGAGCTGTCGACGACAGCGGCGGCGAGCGAGTTGCCGATGACGTTCACGCCGGTGCGGGCCATGTCGACGATGAAGTCGACGCCGAGGAGCAAGGCGATGCCCTCGGCCGGCAGACCGATGGAGTTGCCGGCGGCGATCAGGACGACGATGGAGGCGGAGGCGACGCCCGCCATGCCCTTGGAGAGGATTACCAGCACGCCGACCATGAGCAGCAGCGCGGGCAACGAGGTGTCGGCTCCGTAGGCGTTGGCGAGGAAGACCAGCGCGGCGGCCTGGTAGAGGACGGAGCCGTCGGTGTTGAAGGAGTAACCGAGCGGCACGACGAAGGAGGTCGTCGATCGGCTGAGGCCGAACGCCTCGAGCTTGCCCATCAGTGGGGCCAGCACCGACTCGGAACTGCGGGTGACGAAGGCGATCCCGGCCAGCCCGGCTATGGACTTCAGCAGATCGAGGTAGCGGATGCGGTAGATCGCGGCGATGAGCGGGAAGAGGACGCCGACGACGATGGCCAGACCCGCGTAGACGACTGCGATGAAGCCCAGCAGGCTGCGCAGGTTGCCGAAGCCGTAGTACGCCACGTCGTAGGAGATGAAGCCGAGCACGCCCAGCGGCGCGATCCGGATGACGTACCCGACGACCTTGAACATCACCGCGGCGACGGACTCCAGGACGGACGCGAAGGGTGCGGACTTCTCTCCGATCGCGGCCATGGCGACGCCCACGAGGAGGGCGAAGACGATCGCGCCGAGCAGGTTGCCCTCGCCGAAGGCGGCGAAGATGTTCTTGGGCACGGCGTGCAGGACCAGTTCGTGGAAGTCGATGCCCTGGCTCAGGCCGTCCAGTTCCTTGGCGTCGGCCCCGTGGACGGGGGCGCCCTTGCCGATGCCCGTGAGCTTGGCCAGCCCCACCGCGATCAGCAGGACGACGGTGGTGACGAGTTCGAAGTAGAGGATGGCCTTTCCGGCGATCCGGCCGACCTTCTTGACCGACTCCATGCGGGCGATGCCCAGCACGATGAGCGGGAAGACGAGGGGCAGGACCACGACCTGCACCAGATTCAGGAACACGTCGCCGAGAATCTTCATCTGCTCACCGGCGGACGGCGCCAGCGTACCGATCAGGGCTCCGAGTCCGACGGCGATGATCGACTGTATGCCGATCGGCGTACGCAGACACCGGCGCCAGATGCCTGCAGGACGGGTGGGAGAGGTGCCTGTTCCGGCTGAGTGGGGACGAGCGGTGTCCATGAGGGGGCCTCCTGAGATATGCAATATATTGCGTTCTGCATGTTGGTCGGTAACACTGAGGCCCGAGGCGGCGGCCTGTCAAGAGGCCCCGTACCGGCATCCCCGCCCACGCCCGGTGACAGCGAAGAGGAGCACCCGATGGAGCAGGCCACACGCATCGAGCACGACCTGGTGGGGGACAGGGAGGTCCCGGCCGACGTCTACTACGGCGTGCACACCGTCCGGGCCGTGGAGAACTTCGCGATCACCGGGTCGACCATCGCCCGGTTCCCCGACCTGATCACCGCGCTGGCAGCCGTCAAGCAGGCCGCCGCACAGGCCAACCGCGACCTCGGCCTGCTGCCCCCGGACATCGCGGAAGCGATCATCGGCGCATGCGAGGAGATCCGCGCCGGCGCACTCGCCGACCACTTCGTCGTCGACCCCGTCCAGGGCGGCGCCGGCACGTCGACCAACATGAACGCCAACGAGGTCATCGCCAACCGCGCCCTGGAGATCCTCGGCCACCCCCGTGGCTTCTACGACGCGATCCACCCCCTCGACCACGTCAACCTCGGCCAGAGCACCAACGACGTCTACCCCACCGCCGTCCGCCTCGCGCTCGTCGCCGCACTACGACGGCTCGGCGAAGCCCTTCAGGCACTGGCCGCCGCCTTCACCACCAAAGCCGTGGAGTTCAGCGACGTCCTGAAGATGGGCCGGACCCAACTCCAGGACGCCGTCCCGATGACCCTGGGCCAGGAATTCACCACCTACGCCGTCATGATCGAGGAGGACCGGCAGCGCCTGAACGAGGCCGCCGCCCTGCTGCTGGAGTCCAACCTCGGCGGCACCGCCATCGGCACCGGAATCAACGGCCATCCCCGCTACGCCGAACTCGCCTGCGCCCATCTCGCCGACCTCAGCGGTGAATCCGTACGGCCGACGGGCGACTTCATCGAGGCCACGCAGGACTGCGGAGCCTTCGTCCAGCTCTCCGGCGTGCTCAAGCGCGTCGCCGTGAAGCTCTCCAAAACCTGCAACGACCTGCGACTCACCTCATCAGGCCCCGTCACCGGCCTCGGCGAGATCAACCTGCCGCCAGTACAGGCCGGTTCGTCGATCATGCCCGGCAAGGTCAACCCAGTGATCCCCGAAGTCGTCAACCAGGTCGCCTTCGAAGTCATCGGCAACGACCTGACCGTCACCATGGCCGCCGAAGCCGGCCAGCTCCAGCTCAACGCCTTCGAACCCGTCATCGCCTACAGCCTGCTGCGCTCCCTGGCTCACCTGCGTGCCGCCTGCGACGCCCTGACCACCCGCTGCGTGCCCGGCATCACCGCCAACCGCGAACGCCTCCACGACAGTGTCCACCGCTCCATCGGACTGGTCACCGCGCTCGCCCCGCACATCGGCTACGCCGCCTCCACCACCCTCGCCCGCCAGGCCCTCGTCACCGGCCGCCCCGTCAAGGACCTGGCCGCGGAAGCCGGCCTGCTCACCGCCGACCAACTGGACATGATCCTGCGGCCCGAGAATCTCACTCGCCCTTTCACACAGCCGTCAGCGACAACCGCTCCGTGAACACCAGCTTGTCTAGCCCGGGGACACGCCCAGCCGGTCCGTGACCCGGAGCCCCGCTGGCATCACCTCGGCCGGGAGCATGTTTGTACCATTCACAAGGGTGAAGCGGTCCACGAGCGGCTGACGAGGGACATCGAGTCGCTGCGGCTGCGGCCGGGCGCCAAGCTCAGTGAGGTCCAACTGGGCGAGGAACTGGGCCCGTCCCCGCGCGATGGTTCCTGAGACCATTCGGCAGCTGGCCCGGGACGGGTTGGCCGACTTCGTGCCCGGTGCGTGGCCCGGGTGGGCGCCATTTCCCTGGGCGGTTCACTTGGGAAGCTTGGCCGTACGCTCGGGGTGTGCGGCCGTGACGTAGCGCATGGCCGCCTGCTCGGTGATGAGCGGGTCGGCACACTCTCGGCCGCCTCGTTGAGGATGCGGTCTTGTCGAAGGCCACTCAGCGTCAGCCCGCGGGGAAGTGCCCCGCTCAGCTGGCCGATGCTGACGGCCGGGTGGTCGAAGTCGACCGCGGTCTTCTGGCTGACCAGCAGGTGTGGGTTGGCCGAGGCGGGCCAGCGCTGGTGGCGGTAGGTCGTCCAGTCGGCGGCGAGTTGGTGGGTGATCTCCTTCAGGCCGTTGGTGAACTCGCCGTGGCCGCGCTTCTTGGCTATCTGTTGGTGTTCGTCCATGACCCCGAGCGGCTCCGCCACCGACCTGGTGATCCTGGCGGCCCAGGACGTCACCGCGGGTCCCGTGGCCACCGTTCACCTGGCGGCCCGGGTCCCCCTCGGCTTCCACGGCAGCTGGATCCCCGACGCGGGCTG
>NZ_JBEXPK010000071.1:0-40353 GCF_040612015.1 Streptomyces sp. NPDC006476
AAGACCCAAAGCCATTCATCTGGACCAAGACAGCCGAAGAGATCCTCGACTCCCTCGCCCGCTTCTGCCGACGGATCTCTGGCGCAGGACACTAGCGGCCCGCCCCCGCCGGCACTGCCAGTGCCAATGTCAGTGCCTCGTCGCGGAAGACGAGGCCGCGCCGCCGGAACTCCTCGAGTACCTCCTCAATGAAGGCGATGGAACGCGCCGGCCGGAGTTTGTCGCGGATCGCGGATGCGGTCACGGCGCGGTCCGCGCACGCGAGGTAGATATCGGCGAGGGTTCCTTCGAAGGTGTAGGTTCCTGCGCTCTCACGTGGCCGGTTGTCGTGGATCTGGACCAGGCCCGGCGCCGACCGGTACGTCAGTGCGGGGCGCTGCGGGGAGTGCCAGGCGCCGGACCAGGTGGCGAGCGCGGCGCGCAGGGGTTCATAGGTGTCCTCGGGCAAGGTCCCGTCGACCTCGTAGTCGAAGAAGTAGGCGATCCGGTCCAGGTCCATCGACTTCGGGTACACGTACTGGTAGCTGCGCTCCGGTTCGCGGCGCCGTAGTCCGAAGCGCACCGGGTCCGTGTACAGGGGGCTGAAGCGTTCGAGCCAGATGCGGCCGGAGTTCTCGGGTGGCTGCAGGTGTGCCAGGTCCGGGACGACCGCAGCCTGACCGGCATAGTCGGCTTCGGTCTCGCCGGGGAAGCCCCACAGGATGCTCCAGGCGACATCGATGCCGTAATACCGTGCCCAGCGCAGGAGATTGACGTTCTGTGCGGCTCGCACCCCCTTGTCCATGAGGCGCAGGACGTGAGAGCTCAACGACTCCAGTCCCGGCTGCAGATGGGTCACTCCACCGCGGGCCAGGATGCGCAGGTGTTCTCGGGTGAGGTTGGCCTTGGCCTCGTAGAAGATTTGATAGTCCGTGCCGGTGTCGGCGAGGACGGGGAACAGTTCCGTCAGGTACCGCAGGTCGAGGATGTTGTCCACGGCCTCGAAGCGGAAGCTGCGGTAGCGCCGGGCGAGTTCCGCCAATTCCTCTAGGACCCGTTGCGGGGACTTGGCCCGGAACCGCATGGACGTGCCGTTGAGGCCGCAGAATGTGCAGTGATGCCGGGCGCCCCACCAGCACCCGCGGGAGCTTTCGAACGGGATCCACACCTCGCGACGGGCCGCCCGGGACAACAGACCCAGGCGCTGCGCCCGTTCGAAGTACTCGCTGTAGTCGGGTGCCGGAAGGGCGTCGAGGTCGCCGTCGGGAGGCGTGGGCTCCCGTGTGGCGAGCCGGTCGCCGGACCGGCGGGAGACGCCGGGGACGGTTGCCGGGTCGGCTCCGCCAGCGAGCGTGTCCAACAGGCGTGGGAAGGACGCGTCGGCCTCACCGGTGACAACCAGGTCGACGGACTCGACGCGGCGGAGAAGCTCCAGGCCCATCTCGCCGTCGAAGTTCGCCCCGCCGAAGACTGTGACGAGGTGCGGGTGGCGCTGCTTCAGCCGGCGCGCCAGCGCGAACGAGGCGGCGTTCTGTTGGAACGTGCAGCTGAAGCCGACGACTTGCACCTCGTGCCAGGGATGGGCGTCGACCAGGGCGTCGAGGAATGCGGGGACGTCGTCGTCCCGGATCCGCAGCAGTCGTTCACGTACCGCCTGGTGGGTGCCGGGCAGGTACGACAGTTCCGCCGCGAAGTCGTCCAGCAGGCGTCCGTCGGGGTCGGGTGCCTGTGGGCCGAACGCCTCGGCGGAGAAGAGCCAGTCGCCGATCTGCGGGCCGCGCGGCTCGGCGAGCGTGCGGTAGTACTCGGCGCCGAGGCGCGCCGCGAATTCGAGGTTCGCGTGCAGGCTGTGCACCGTGTGGCCGTGCCTGGTGCCGATGGCCTTGAGCAGGCCGAGCTGGATTGAGGGGCGGTCCAGTCCCATGAACGGCATCGAGACGAGGACGGTACGCATGCTATGCCGTCAGCGGGTGATCTTTGAGACCGTCACATGAACCGTGTGTCCGGAAGAGGAGGTGTCGGGCGCGGGTTCGGGGGCGAACGCGGCCTCGAACATGTCCTGCACCGTCTCGACCTTCACGTTCACGCTGATCGACTCCTCGCCGTCGGCCGCGCTGACGATCGCGTTGAGCAGGCAGCGCAGCAGAGCCTGCGCGGGCAGGGTGCCGCTGTCGACCGCCTGCGTCAGCGCCTCGATGTCACTGAGGCTGACGATTACGTTGTCCATCTGGAACCTCCGGGTCGGTTTGTTCTGCCTGGTCGGCGCGGGCGCGCACGGCTGCGGCGTCCGGGTGGTGGATGAGGTCGAGGATGTCGGCGGCGCACCGCCACGCGGCGCAGGCGGACGCGACGTCACCGGCGGCGTAGTGGGCGTCGCCCAGGGAGGCCGTACTGTCAGCCTCGTTGTACCGGTCGTCGAACTCCCGGAACAGCGCGACCGCGGTCTGGTAGCACGAGATGGCCGCGTCATGGTGGCCGAGCCGCTGGTTGGCGTAGCCCAGGCTGTCCCAGGTCTCCGCCTGGCCGAATCGATCGCCGAGTTGTCGCTGCATCTCCAGCGCCTGCCGGCAGTACGTGACGGCTTGTGCGTAGTCGCCCAGCACGGCCAGGAACCAACCGACGGCGTTGAGGCTTCTGGCCTGCCCCGGCTCATGGCTGGCGGCATGGAACAGGTCGACGGCGCGTCGCGCGTGGCCGAGCGCTTGCCGGTACAGGCCCTGACGTTCCAGCAGCCAGGCGTGCTGGCGGTGGGTGTGCGCCTCACCAGCGGTGTCGCCGGCCGCCCGGTACAACCGCAGCGCGTCGCTCAGGCGGGCGTCCGCCTCGTCGTAGCGGCTCAGCCTGATGTACGCGCAGCCCAGGAAGCGGTGTGCGAAGGCCTCTTTGCGCGGATCCGCCAGCCGCCGGGCCGCCCGCAGTGCCGTGGTGAGGGCCTCGATCGAATCGTGCCAGTGGCCCTGGTAGGCGAAGAACCTGGTGAGGGCCCAGGCCAGTTGCCAGCCGAGGGCGTCGTCGGCGGCTTGGCGCAGCATGGACAGCAGCACCCGGTGTTCGGCGCCGAACCAGGCGAGTGCCGCCCGCTGGTCGGGTGGTGTTTCGGGGCCCACACCGGCGAGGAGCTGCGGTGGTGTCGTGGGATCGTCCCGGAGCGGGTTCAGCAGTTGGTCCGCCGCGTACGCGCTGTGCACGTAGTGGCTGAGTGCCCGGTGCAGCGCGGCGGTGCGGTCAGTGTCGCTGTCGAGCGTCCGGGCCAGTTCGGCGGCGTACGCGCGCAGCAGGTCGTGGAAGGCGTACCGGGTGGGTGTGCGGGCCAGCAGGTTGGCCCGGGTCAGTTCGGCCAGCAGGGGCCGCACCTCGGCGGCCGGTACCCCAGCCAGGCTGGCCGCGGCCGGCATGCCAATGTCGGGTCCGGGGTGCGTTCCGAGCAGCCGGAACAGCCGCGCGGCCGCCGGGCTGAGCTTCCGGTAGGACCAGGAGAAGACGGCCCGGACGTCGCTCTCCAGGTCGGGATCGGTGAACTCGGCCAGCCCGCCCTGGGCCTCGCGCAGATCGGCCGCGAGCACGGCGAGGGGCAGGCCGGGCTGGGTGGCTGCGCGGGTGGCCACGATGGCCAGGGCCAGCGGCAGCCGTGCGCACATCGCGACCATCTCGTCCACGGTGTCCGACTCCGCCTCGACCCGTCTCGCGCCGAGCCGGCGTACCAGCAGGTCGCGCGCCTCCGCGAGCGACGGCAGCTCAAGGGTCAGCGGGTGCGCGCCCACCGTGGTGACCAGGCCGGAGAGCCGGTTGCGGCTGGTCACCAGCGCCATGCAGCCGGGCGCGGCGGGGAGCAGCGGGCGCACCTGCTCGACGTCGCGCGCGTTGTCGAGCAGAAGGAGCAGCCGCCGTCCCGCCAGCAGGCTGCGATACAGGCCCACCTGCGCCGTCAGCGTGGCCGGGATCCGGGTGTGCGGCACACCCAGCGCGTCGAGGAACCCGCGGATCACTTCCTCCGCGGTCACGGGAGAACCGGTCGGATCGAACCCGCGCAGGTTCGCATACAGCTGCCCGTCACTGAACCGGTGGGCCGCCTGGTGTGCCCAGTGCACCGCCAGGGCCGTCTTGCCGACGCCCGCCATCCCGTCGATCGTGGCTATCACCGGAGGGCCGGCGGGCCGGTCCGAGACCGGGGAGGCGAGGCCCAGGAGACCGTCCAACCCGCGCAGTTGTGCCTCGCGCCCGGTGAAGCCGAACAAGTCCGGGGGCAGTTGGGCTGGGACGGCCGCCTTGACGGTGTCGGCGGCCGCCTGACCGGCAGGGGAGCCGGTGCGCAGCTCGCCGCGCAGGATCGCCTCGTACAAGGTGCGCAGGGCAGGACCGGGGTCCGCGCCCAGGGCCTCGGCCAGCCGCGCCCGTACCGTCGCATAACGGTCGATGGCCTCCGCGTCCCGGCCTGCAGCGTGCAGCGCCTCCATCAGCAGGCCTTCCAGCGGCTCGGCGAGCGGGTACTCGCCGATCAGGCCGGGCAGCGTGGTGATCACCACCTCGGCGTGGCCGAGCCGAAGCTCGGCGCGCGCCCAGTGGACGGCCGCGTCCAGGCGGCGCTGGTGCCAGTTCTCACGGACGTTGGCCGCCCAGTCGCCGCTCAGCGCGGCCAGGGGCGTGCCGCGCCAGAGACTCAGCGCCTGCGCGAGCACGGCCGCCCGGTCCGCGTCGGCACGCGACACGTCGCGGCCCTGATCGGCCAGCCGCCAAAACCGGTGCACGTCGACCCGGTCCGGGTCGACGTGAAGCACATACCCGGCGTGTCGGCGCTCGAGCCGCACGGTGACGCCGTCACCGAGCGTGGCCGCCTCCCTGAACACGTGGCGGAGCCGACTCAGATGCGAGTAGAGGACGTTGCGAGCCTCCACCGGAGCTGCCTCGCCCCAGACCCGGTCGATGAGCGCCTCGATCGGGACCGGCCGCCCCGCGTCCACCGCCAGCGCTGCGAGCACAGCCTGCTGCCTCGGCGGTCCAGCGTCGAGCGGCCGGCCCGCGGCCAGAACCTGCACTTCGCCGAGCAACCGGAACTCCATCAGCACCTTCGGTTATCACTTTGCTACAGACCGTTTTCTCGCCATGCTGCCCGGGCCGCAAGGTCGGCGCAAGATACGCAAGCAGGTCGAGGTGCAACCGTTCGGACATGCCTCACCAAACCGATCCCACACACGCCGGTCCAGGAGCCGCCACGACCGCCCGGCACAGTGACCACAGCGGTCACCGGCATGGCGCCGGTGAGTGCGACACCACGGGCCGGCGCGGCATGCTGCTGTTCGGCGAGGGCCCGACGTACCTGTCGCACCTGCCGACGTACGAGTGCCCGCACAACTTCCAGGTCCTCGCCGAGGTCGAGCTCGGCCCGGCACTGGAGGTCATCCGCGCCGACCGCACGCGGCACGGCGACGGCATATACACCTTCGACCCCTCCCCCTTCCCGATCGCCGAGCTGGAGCCCGGTGTCGGCGCCCCGGGCCGGACGGCGATAGAGGGCACCCTCGTGCGCGGGCATTTCGAGCGGGGCGGCACTCCGATCGCGTCCGGGGTGCGCGCGGACGTCCGGCACATGGTCTGGTTCAGCCGCCTCGACACCGAGAGCGACACCGACACCGAGCCCGTGCCCGGGCGAGAGCTGCGGTACCTGTGCTTCGGGTGTGACAACCACATGTATCTGGTCCACGAGCTGCGTGAGCGGCCGAGCTTCGACCAGGTACTGAGCGTGCGGCTGGTCCCCGGCACCGTCCGGACTCAGGTCGGCCACCCGCTCGACGACGACGTGTCGGCGCTGCGTTTCGAGCAGGCACAGCCCGTCTCGTTCGGCCGGGGCGACGGTGTCGAGCACCGGCTTGGCGTCGGCGAGGTTGTCACCGCCTCCTTCCCGGCGACCCGCTCTCCGAGCTTCTCCCGCGGCTTCACGCTCGGGATCGAGGTTGAGCGGCAGCTCTACCTCGAGATCGGCGAACTCGCCTGACCCGCAACAGCCGTGGACGAACTGACCGGCAAGCGATGGGTACTCTCGGGCGCCCTCGACATGATCAAGGAGACCTGTCATGGGGATGCAACTGGATTGGCGCTTCTGTCAGAAATGCAACGTGATGTTCTTCGATGGCTTCCCCGACAAGGGGAGCTGCGCGGCGGAGGGCCCGCATGTCGCGTCGGGCTTCGTGTTCGCCCTGCCGCACGACATCCCGCCCGCCCCGAAGTCCCAGGCCGCCTGGCGGTACTGCGCCAAGTGCCACGCGATGTTCTACGACGGGTTCCCGCAGAAGGGTGCCTGCCCGACAGACGGCGGCGGGCACGCGGCCGCCGGGTACGGATTCGTGCTGCCCCACGACGTGCCGCCGACCGGGAACGCGCAGGACGCCTGGCGGTACTGCGGCAAGTGCTCCGCCATGTTCTACGACGGGTTCCCCGGCAAGGGGCGGTGCGACGGGGGCGGGGAGCACGTCGCCCAGGGGTTCGTGTTCGTACTGCCCCACGATGTGCCGGCTTCGCTGGACTTCACCTTCGCGCCGATCGTGTTCTCCTCGGGCGTCGCGGCGGGCGGCAACTCGCACCTTGTGTTGCGCCAGGATGGCTCGTACACGTTTTCGGGGCACTTCCACGACTCAGGTCTGGCCCCCTACAACACCGTGCTCGCGTGGGTCGTCAAGGATCTGGTCGATCAGGCGTACACCTTCCAGCACACAGGGCACATCGCCGGCTCGGTGACGTCGGGTTCCTCCGACGACAACTGGAACGTCAGCGCTACCAACGGCGTGATCGCCGAGAACTGGGCGAACATCGCCGCATCGGCGACCAGTCGAGCCGACGCCAAGGTGAACGTCGACCTGAGCAGCGTGATGGACAGCGTCGTGCGGGCGGTCGGCGTGGTCGCGCAGGTGGTCGCCGTCGTCGCGTGAGCCGCCGCCCCGGAGTCCGCACTAGGACGAGAACGATACGCGTGCGACCGAGTCGATCATCACCGCCAGCTCCCCGGCGACCGGCTCTCCGAGTCTGTCCCGCGGTTTCACCGTCGGGATCGAGGACGGGCGGCCGCCCTATCAGAAATCGACGTGCGCGTCCGATCGTGCGCCGCACGACGCCCCGAGGACGCGAACAAAGGTGGGGGCCTCTTGCCGAGGCCCGCGGCACCGCACACACGACATTGCAGAACTTCGAATCAATTCCCCTCAGGAGGAAGTCATGCCGGAAGTAATCGGCGCCATCCGCGACAAATGGCTCGCCTTGGGCGGTCCCGGCTCCGTGGTCGGTGACGCTCTCGACATCGAGCGACCCACGTTCGACGGTGTCGGCCGCGCGCAGGAGTTCGCGGGCGGGGTGATCTCGTGGCACCCGCAGCTCGGCGCTTTCGCCACGTGGGGTGCCATCTGCGCGCAGTGGAAGGCCGTGGGCCGCGAGCACTGGGGCTACCTGCTCACCGACGAGCTCGGCTGCCCGGACGGCCGTGGCCGCTTCAACCACTATCGCGCGATGCACCTGCCCGGACGCCCCGAGGCATCCATCTACTGGACCCCGCAGACCGGCGCGCACGAGGTGTACGGCGCGATCCGCGGCAAGTGGAGCCAACTCGGCTGGGAAAAGGGGTGGCTGGGCTACCCCACCAGCGGGGAGACGGACCTTCCCGAAGGCGGCCGACTGGCCACCTTCGAGCACGGCGGCATGTACTGGTGGCCGGACACCGGCGCGATCGACATCGGCGACGTGGCGGTCCGCTACCGCGGCATGAACTGCTTCGGCGAGAGCGACGAAGCCTCCGGCTCCGACGAGCCCTACTTCATCGTCGGCGGCGTGGGGTCGGGCGCGCAGATCCCGACCTTCCGGACGCAGGTGTACGACGACGTTGACGCCGGCGGGTCCTTTCCCCACCCCGGAGCAGACATCTACCGGGGCCGTCCGTGGGGCCTCGCCCTCTCCGTCACCGGCATGGAGCACGACGAGGGCAACCCCGACGCGTACAAGGACCTCGTCACCAAGGGGGTCGCGGGCGTGGTGACGGCAGCCGGGGGAGCCCTTGCGGCCACCGGGATCGGGGCTCCCGTGGTGGCAGTGTTGGAGCCTGCGCTCGCCGCGCTCGTCCCCGTGCTGGCCAACGCGATCAACAAACTGTTGGGGACGGGCGACGATGTCCTTGGCACGGTGGCCGCGCAGATCAGCGCCAAGCAGATGTGCACCCTGGCGGGTGCCGGCCTGCAGGGCGAGCGGGACATCCGCTACCACATCGCCACGCCACTGATCAGCGATGGCGAAGCCTCGTACAAGGCGTACTTCGACATCGTCCGGGCCTGAATTCGCAGCGGGGCGTGGGCACGGCTTCCGTCTTCCATGGCCGGATCCGGCAGGGAAGGCTGACGCCGTCCAGGCCCCGCGACCGGACTCTCCGCACAGAAAGGTGTGAAACATGACGCTGGAACCGGGTGACCACGTCTGGTACTGGAACGGCAACATCTCACAGGAACTGAGCATTCCTCAGGCATTGTGGTTCCCAGGGTTTAAGGGACCGACCGACTACCTCGGACACGGCAGGGAAATCTTCAAGCTCGTGTTCGACCACGACGCGGACCTGCCGCCCGGCACGCATGTTCCGGCGGGGAGTGTGGCCCCGGAGGAGCCGCTGGAAGAGGCAGTATTGCGGGAAGTCGCGGAGGAGTGCGGGCTGACCTGCGTGCGAGTGCTGCGCCCCCTCGCGCAGGAGCACACGCCGCACCCGATCCGCCGCTTCCCCCCGCCACACCACCTTCTTCGAAGTGGAGGTGGACGACGACGCAGATGTCCCGGATGCGTGGGACCACCACGTGACGGGCGCGGGGCGCGACAACGGCATGACGTTCCATTGCCGTTTCGAGCCGCTGCCCCTGGCCTTCCCGTTGGCGGACGGCCAGGACGCCTGGCTGGATCGTCTGGAAGCATCAGTGCCGTCGCTTGGTCGCCCCCCCAGCTGGCACGTCAGGCTATCGATTTCGATGACCTGTCGCAGCGGCTTGAACAGGGCTGCGCCAGGCCGTTCCCGTGAAGGGTGCAGACCAGGTGCAGGCGCAGTCCCCAGAACCAGGAGGAGCCAGTGTCATACCCGCAACTGCTCACCCCCGAGGAGAAGCTCGCCGACGCGAAGAAGCTGTTGAGCCTCCCGCGTATCGTCGTGATCTGCGGCTCCACCCGCTTCATGACCGAGATGAACGAGGCCGATCTGCGGGAGACCAATGACGGAAAGATTGTCGTCAAACCAGGCTGTGACATGAAGTCGCCGCACGATCTTTGGTCCGATCCTGTCGAGGCCGAGGCGCTGAAGGTACGACTCGACGATCTGCACCGGGCGAAGATCCGGCTCGCTGATGACGTGCTCGTAGTCGGCGACTACATCGGAGACAGCACCCGAGCTGAAATCGCCTATGCCCGGTCGCTGGGCAAGCCCGTGCGGTTCACGCACCCCGAAGTCGACCCTGACGCCTGACCGCCCGCTGCCACCTCGACAACCAGGGCCGGCAGCCCGGCGCCTGACCGTCTCGCGGTGGTTTCGGCTGTGGGTTCGGCCAAGACCGTGGGGTCATGCTGCCGGTCGCAGTGCTCACGGTGACGGCCGCGGTGCTGGTCGGAGTCCTTGTCTGACGGCTGCGGCCAGGTGGCCCGTTGCGGTAGCGGCCTGGGCATGAGGTGAGCCGCCCCGAGGGCGAGTTTGTGATCACGGTGTCGCGGGCGGATCAGCCAGGTCGTCCGCGTGTTCTCCGGTGACCAGGTAGACCACGCGGCGGGCGACGGAGACGGCGTGGTCGGCGAAGCGTTCGTAGTAGCGGCCGACCAGGGTGACGTCGACGGCCGTTTCCACGCCGTGGTGCCAGCGGTCGTCCATCAGGTGGTGGAAGATCATGCGGTGCAGCTCGTCCATCCGGTCGTCGTCCCGCTCCAGCTGCAGCGCGGCGTCGACGTCGTGAGTGATGAGCACCTCGGCGGCCTGGGCCATCAGCCGCTGCGCGAGCTGGCCCATCTCCAGGATCGTGCGGCGCAGCCGGCTCGGGGTAGCGCCTGCGGGCCACTGCGGCGACATGCTGGGCCAGGACGCCGCAGCGTTCGAGGTCCGCGCTCATCCGCAGGGAGGTAACCACCACCCGCAGGTCGGTGGCGACGGGCTGCTGCCGGGCGAGGACCGCGATGGCCTGATGCTCCAGCTCCCGCTGCCTGTCTTCGACCTGCGCTTCGGTAGAGATCACGGTCTCCGCCTGCTGAAGGTCGGTGTCCAGCAGGGCGCTGGTGGCCCGGCCCATGGCCGAGCCGACCAGATTCGCCATCCCCACCAAGCTCTCGCTGATCGACTCCAGCTCCTTGTGGTAGGTCTCGCGCATTCGTGCCTCACCCTCGAGTCCTCGCGCCTGCCTGCACTTGCTGCCAGATTCCCACATTGGGTTTTCGGGGCCCGGCCGGGAGGGCCGGCCACCGCCCGGGGCGCCGCTTCGGCTTTCAACCTCGATCACGTCGCTCTGGCGACGATCGCGCCGAATGATGGCATGCCCAGGTCGACCGCCCTGGAGGTGCGTGCCGCTTGGGCGTCGAGTTGAACGAGCTTGTCCTGTGCGCCAGCGAGGCTGACTTGCAGACCCTCGATCTCACCGAGCCACCCTTCGCGTTCGGCTTCGACGATGCGGGCGACGAGGTTGTCCCGGATCTCGGTCAAGCGGTGCCGCTGCTCGGGGTCGGGCCGCAGGAGGGAGCATCGGATGCATGCGTGTTCGTGGATGCAGGGGGTTCCGAAGGACCGTCCGCAGATGCCGATCGAGAGTTTCCGCTTCTCGAAGTGGCCGAGGAACTGGTCCCATTCCTCGGGGGTGGGCGTCCGGTATTCCTCTGCGGATCGCAGGACCCGGCGGCGGGTGATGAAGGCTCGGTGGGCTTCGATCGCATCGTGGGGATAGACCGAGTTGTAGCCCATCGTGGTGTTGATGTCCTTGTGGCCGCAGATGATCTGGGCGATGTGCGGTGGCATGCCGTTCGCGATGGAGTCGGTGACGAAGATGCGGCGGAAATCGTGCGGCTGGAAGCGCAGGGACTTGCCGTTCTCATCGATCAGCCCGGTGGCGGCCAGCGCCTCGTTGAGGGCCTTGTGGATGTTGGCCGGCGAGACGGGCCAGCGGCGGCCGGCGGATTCCCACTGGAACAGCAGCGGCACAGGCGGGTTCCAGAGCCTCGAGCAGGCCGCGGGTGCGCAGGAACTAGCAGACGGGCTTGGCCGCGAGGTTCACGTCGATCCGTTCCAGGTCGTGCACGTCGCGTTCGCGGCGCTCCGCGCTACCCCCAGCAGGCCGACCCGGAAACCGCGCAGGCCACGCCCAGGACGGGGATTGGGACCACCAGAACCGCCAAGAGAACCAGCACCGTCACCAGCTCGAGGATGGTCCATTTCCTCCCGATAAGGGGTGGGATCGCTGTGGCCCATTCGGGCCGCTCCGGCTCATAGTAGACGGTGACGGAATCCCCCTTCCTGTTCGTCATGGACCGGCGGCTCCACTCCGAGAAAAGGCACTGCCTCCCGCTGGCGTCGGTGAATTCGTACAGATGGAGGTGCTCGACCAGCAAGCCCTCCTCGGTTTCCGTCTCGTACGTATCTACGCTCAGGCAACGCCCCGCGGCGGCGTGGCCGCTGTTCCAGGCGCGTAACTTCTGCAGATCGCGGCGCAGGTGTGGGCGCACGATGAGCAGGATGACGCCGGCGCCGGGGATCAACAGGGCCAAAGATAGGGCGATCACGGTGCTCCCCCCTGGCTGGCGGCTCGAACAAGGTCCCCGATGAGACGGGGACAACACTCGCAGACCGCGACGCCGAACGCCTCCGTGGAACTACGTAACTGCTCACTAGACGGTATGTAGGTGCCGGTCGTGGGCCCGGGCCTCGCTCGCAAGTTGTCGTGGGTTGCCGGCCGGGCGCAGCCTGGCCGGTAGTGCCTACATTTGCGGGAGGCCCGGTATTTTCCGAGCGTACGAGCGTCGGGTTGGATGTGCATGCCCGCAGCGTGGTGGCGTGCGCGATCGACACGGTGACCGGGGAGTTGATCCGCTGTCGGCTCACGCCGCAGCACGTGGACGTCCTGGGGTGGATCAGTGGCCTGCCCGCTCCGGCCGCGGTGGTCTACGAAGCCGGGCCGACCGGTTTCGGCCTGGCCCGGGCGCTTTCGGCAGCGGGGATACGCTGCGAGGTACTCGCGCCCTCGAGACTGCAGCGTCCGGCCGGGGAGCGGGTGAAAACCGATGCGCGTGACGCCCTGCACCTGGCGAACTGCTGCGCCTGGACGAGTTCACCGCGGTGCGGGTGCCCTCGCCGGGGGAGTGCGCGGGTGTCTGCCCGGGGCGCACTTCCACGGGTGAGTACCGCTCCCTGAACAGGGGGTGGGCCACCGCGTAACTCTCGTTGGTTGGCATTGTTCACGAGAACCGGGCTCTGGCACAGATCTTGGGGAGCGGTCGCAGAGGGTGACCATGGTGTTCGATTGCGATGCACCGATCGAGTGTGAGACCGCGTACGCCGCGCCGTAGAACGGCAGGTAGTGGCGCTCCGTCAGGTAGCTGTAGGCATCCGCTGTTGGCGGCTGTGGCCGGTGACGGTGCTGGTCATGCAGGCTGACGCATCGTTCCGGAACTCGCTGGTGTTCGACGGGATCGACGAGCTCGCCGTCGAGGCGGTGACCGCCGCCTTCGGCACCGTCGACGTGGTAGCAAGAAGCCGAAGGGCCGGAGCATCCTGCCCGGACTGCAACGGCTTCTCGAAGTTGTTGTCGTTCCGAATCTGAGGGCGATGCGGACAGTTATCTGGTTAGCCAAGCCGCTGTGTCACTTTGTAGGCAGCCATCGTGGACCGGCGCGCTGGAGAGGATCACCTCTGTGTGATCAGGTAGGGCAATCTGGTGTTCGGAGAGATTGACCACGCATCGGAACCCCGGCTCTCTGGTGAAGGAGAGGACCTCCTCCTGGGCCGTGGAGTCCCAGGTTATGGTTCCGTCGCCCAGCGCGGGGTGCGCTTGGCGGAGGTGAAGAGCCTTGCGGTAGAGCTCCAGCATGGACTTCTCGTCGCCGTGCTGGGCCTGCACGGTCAGGCTCTTCCACGCAGCCGGCTGCGGCAGCCAGGGCTCTGTTGTGGCCGTCGGCGGGCTGTATCCGAATGGTGGCGAATCGCCGGACCACGGCATGGGCACCCGGCATCCGTCGCGGCCACGGTCGGTGCCCTCCGAGCGTTTCCAGGTGGGGTCCTGTAGAAGTTCTTCGGGGAGATCCTCGATCTGCCACAGCCCCAGTTCCTCCCCCTGATAGATGTAGGCACCTCCGGGAAGAGCAAGGGTCAGCAGTGCGGCTGCTCGCGCTCGTCTGGTGCCGAGTTCCAGGTCGAAGGTTTTGTCCTTGAGGAAGTCGGACAGCGCCCGTACGGGCTCGTCGGGCTGGGGCCTGCCGTAGCGGGAGACGTGTCGCGCCACATCGTGGTTGGACAGCACCCACGTCCCCGGTGCGCCGACGGCGCGGAAGGCCACGAGGTTGGTGTCGATAGCCTCGCGCAGGTGGTCGGCGCGCCAAGGCGCGGTGAGGTAGTCGAAGTTGAAGGCCGTGTGCAGTTCGTCGGGGCGTACGTAGCGGGCCAGCCGGTCGGGGGCACCCATCCATGCCTCGGCGACGAATACGCGTGGGTTGTCGTAGGAGTTGGCGACCGCGCGCCAGCCGCGGAAGATGGCGTGAACGCCTTCCCGGTCCCAGTGTGGGTGCCCGCCGTCGGCCGCCATACCGATACGTTCGATGTCTGAGTGGCCCAGGTCGGGCAGGCCCTCTTCCTTGACCAGTCCGTGGGCCACGTCGATGCGGATACCGTCCACGCCGAGGTCGAACCAGAAACGCAGGACGGCCTCGAACTCTCTGCGTACCTCGGCGTTGTCCCAGTTGAGATCCGGTTGTTCGGGTGCGAACAGATGGAGGTACCACTGCCCGGGTGTTCCGTCGGGCTCGGTCACCCGAACCCAGGCGGGGCCGCCGATGCCACTGCGCCAGTTGTTGGGCGGCAAGCTGCCCCCTGAGCCACGCCCGGCCCGGAAGACGTACCGCTCTCGTGCCGTGGAACCCGGTCCAGCGGTCAATGCCTCACGGAACCAGTGATGGTGGTCGGACGTGTGGTTGGGAACGATGTCCAGGAAGACCTTCAGTCCGAGCTCGTGAGCATCCTTCATCATGCTCTCGGCCTCTTCCAGAGTGCCGAAGACCGGATCGATGGCGCGGTAGTCCGAGACGTCGTACCCGCCGTCGGCCATGGGCGAGGGATACCAGGGGTTGAGCCACAGCGCGTCGACCCCCAGTTCCACGAGGTAGGGGAGCCTCGCCTGTAGCCCGGCGATATCACCGATGCCGTCACCGTTTCCGTCGGCGAAGCTGCGGATGTACACCTGATAGACGACCGCGCTGCGCCACCAGTCATGGGAGGCGGCGGAGGTCCGGGGGTGCTGTTGCGCAGTTTCGTGCGAAGAAGCGGGGTGGCACGACGGGGTCATGTGACGGCTCCTGCGGTCAACTCGACGAAGGCGCCTTCCTCCCTCGCCACCAGGAGGGCCACAGTGACGGCGGGGAGGCGCCACCGGCGAGGAGCGGGAGGGACGACCTGCGAAGCGTCTGCAGCGGGGCAGGCCGCTCGGCCATGACCGTCGGATCCCATTCCAGAGACGACCGGCGGACGACTATGGGGGCTGCATTCTCAGGGCATCATGGCGTAATTCCCTGTTGGTTCTCTATCGCAACTGGGTGGTTGCCCACGGAGACCACCGCGCTTGGAAAGCTGCCGCAGGTGAGCGTCCACTGGACGGCACAGGGATGGCAAAGTGTGCACCAGGGGCTGCATGACAAGGGGAACTTTGTTTCCCCGGCGCTTTCCAGCTGTCCAAAGACTCGACGAGTACACCGGCGTGCACTTCATCCATCTGCTGTCAGAATATCGCCCGTCCACCAGCCGCCGCAACGGCAGCGGTGGCGCCCAAAATCATTTCCTGGCCCAGTAGCGCTCTGCTGATGCGAGTGTCCCCGCAACCGCGCCACATACGCCGCGTTCAGAGTGGCCGTCGGCAGGTCGGCGCAGACCCTCCCAGTCGCCCGATCGCCTTCCGGTTTCACCTTGGCACTGGTTACCGCACAGCGGCATCGGCGCATACACCCGGTTGGGCGTCCGTCTTTTCGTCAGTCGAGAGGAGACGCCGCCTACGTGCAAGGGTTTCTCTGTCGGGTCCGGCGAGGCTGGAAGGTGACGGGCATGGCCATCGGCATCTCGGTGATCGGGACAGGGTATCTGGGGACCACTCATGCCGCGTGCATGGCGGAGATGGGCTTCGAGGTGGTGGGGGTCGATATTGATCAGGAGAAGGTGGGTCTGCTGTCGTCCGGCAGGGCGCCGGTGTATGAGCCGGAATTGCAGGAGCTGCTTGCCAAGCACGTGGTGGGGCAGCCTGGATCAACCGGTTTGCTGCGGTTCACGACGGCATGGGAGACGGCTGCCAAACATGCGGATGTTCATTTCGTGTGCGTCAGTACGCCCCAACGTCACGGTGGGCTTGCCGCGGACATGAGCCATGTGGAGGCGGCCATCGAGGCGCTTTCTCCTCACCTGAGCCGTCCGGCGCTGGTAGTGGGCAAGTCGACCGTTCCGGTGGGAAGCGCCGCTCGGCTGGCCGAGCGCCTGGCGATGCTGGCGCCGGTGGGGAAGGAAGCGGAGCTTGCCTGGAACCCCGAATTCCTGCGAGAAGGTCACGCCGTGGGTGACACGCTGCGACCGGACCGCTTGGTCGTGGGTGTCCGCAATCGGCGCGCCGAATCTCTCCTGCGGACGGTCTATGCCAAACCTATTTCCCAAGGAGTGCCGTTTCTGGTGACGGATTTCGCCACAGCCGAACTGGTGAAAGCTGCGGCGAATTCCTTCCTTGCCACGAAGATCTCCTTTATCAACGCCATGGCAGAGGTGTGCGAGGCCGCAGGCGCCGATGTGCTGCAGTTGAGTGAGGCGCTGGGGCACGATGAGCGGATCGGTGAACAATTCCTCAACGCCGGCCTGGGATTTGGAGGCGGTTGTCTCCCCAAGGACATCCGCGCCTTCATGGCCCGTGCGGGCGAATTGGGTGCCGATCAGGCGCTCACCTTCCTGCGTGAGGTCGACTTGATCAACATGCGCCGCCGGACACGTATGGTCGACATGGCCCGCCAGTACTGCGGCGGCGAATTCCTCGGTAAACGAGTGGCGGTACTCGGAGCGGCTTTCAAGCCGAACTCTGACGACGTCAGGGATTCTCCGGCCCTGAACGTCGCAGCCCAGATCCAGCTGTACGGCGGACAGGTCACCGTGTACGACCCCAAGGCCAACGACAACGCGCGACGAACCTTCCCGACACTCGACTACGTGGACTCGGCCCGGGATGCGGCTCATGAAGCGGACATCGTGCTTCATCTGACCGAATGGCAGGAGTTTCGGGATATGGCACCCGCGACCCTTGACGGGGTGTGCCACAAACGGATCCTCGACGGGCGCAACTGCCTGGATCCCGCGCGCTGGCGGAAAGCCGGATGGACGTACAGGGCGCTCGGGCGCCCCTCACTCTGAGACGCCAGGGGGCTGTTCCCTGGAGCCGGTCACGGCCGACAGGGAGACCTCCACTCCTTTGCGAGTGCCCCAGGCGGTGTCGCGCAGCGTGCACAGGGAGTAGACCCGCACCCACAGCAGAACGCCCATGTGCAGCAGGCCGTACAGCGGAGCCAGCAAGAAGGTTCCCAGCCGTTCCGTCCAGGGGATCCGGGTACGGGCACCGGCCTCCAGATACCTGGCCGACCAGGCGTAGCTGAGGAGCATCGCATGCATGAGGTACACCAGCAGCAAGGCGCCCTGAGCACTGATGAGCATCATGACCATGGCGAAGATCAGAACCCCTGTGAAACACGTCCAGGAAATCAACTCCAGCATCGCCAGCCAGAATCCCGGCCGGCTGACCTGTCCGACCCGGATGATCCACAGCGATTCACGGAAGAACGATTTGTTCCACCGCACCTGCTGCCGCAGGTAGTGCCTGACCTTCTCCGGAACCAGAGTCCAGGCCACAGCGTTGGCCTGCAGGACCGCTTTGCCGGTCAGCAGGCAGTAGTTGGTCATGTGCCGGTCGTCGCCGAAGGTGGACAGCCTGCCCAGGAACCGCTGGTTGAGGAAGCCATGAAGGTGCTCTCGCACCACGGTCCCGCGATAGAAGGCAAGCGACCCGCAGCAACACAGGACCGCCCCCAGCAGGCTGTATGCGGCACGCTCGTACAGGAACGCATTCGCGTAACGAAGATCGATCAGCCGGGTGAGAACGTTCTTGCGGGCGTTGAGGGCCAGTACCAGTCCGGTGACGGCATTCACCTTCTCCGAGGCGAATGGAAGCATTCCCCGCTCGATGGCGTACTTGTCCAGCACGGTGTCCGAATCGATGCCCAGGTAGATGTCCGTATCGGCATGAAGCCGGAAACCGGCCGCCAGCCCCTGGCGTTTGCCCTTGTTCTCCGTAAATTCCACCACGTGGTAACCGATTCCCGCGTCACGGAACCGGCGGATCACCTCGGGCGAGAGTGCGTAGGCCAACGCCCGGGAGTCCGTCGAGGCATCATCGATAACCACCAGCGTGGTCGGATGGCGGGTCTGATCCAGAACACTGTCGAGACACTTGGCGAACGCTTCCGGGTCCTCGTTGTAGACGGTGATGATCGCGCCGACCGTCAGCTCGTTCACCTTCGCCAGGTCCTCAGGGGCTGCGGCTGTCTGCGGCCGCCGGACGAGAGAAGCCCCCAGTTTGGCGAACATCAAGGCAAAGACGGCGGTCCCGTAGACGGATGCCATGGTGCCGCCCTGCGTGATCAGGATGATCGCCACGACCACCAGCATCGCAGCTGCCGAGATGAAGCGACTCATCGATGACCACGCCGAGCGTGGGAGCGGGTCAACAACAACCCGAGGGCAATCAGAGCGAAACACCCCAGGACGATCCACAGGGGGAGGAGCGCGCCACCCGCCAGAGCACGGTTCACTTCGGCATTGGCAAAGTTGGCATTCATGGCGCCGGCCTTCCTCTCGATACCGGGCTGGCTGGCGGGGATATCCAGGATCTGCCCTCACAGGCATGGTGGTTCCGCGAGCGGTTTACAAAGTGATTCGACAATGAACACTGCACGTGCCGGATTTTTGGAGGAGCGTATTCGAGGCCATGGGCGTCTGCGCGAAGCTCCTCATACGCATGGTCCGGGCGCCGCCTGCCCCGGCGGAGACACCGCCTTTGGGGTGGCTTGGAGCGGACGGCCTGCCCACTTACTGAGCAACCAGCCCTGGGCCGAGCCACTCAGTCTCCATCCGATGACACCAGCCTACGTCGTTTGTCATGAATTGTCGGCCTGGGATGGCAGGCTGCTGGGCGCTCTGCTGCAGCAGGTCACCTCGGCCGGCGCCCAGGTATTTGTCGGTGGACTGGAGCGCATCCTCGAGGCCCTCGCGGAGCGGTACCGGCTCCGTCAAGGGCCGCTGGCCTGTCAAGAGTTGGCCGTCATGTTCGGCCGGACGCGATGCCGGCCAAGGTGGAAGCGCTGCAATGATCACCACAGCGCGGCACGTCCGCGTGAGACGCTCGGCGGAGGCTGAGAAGCACCTTTCAGGCAGGTGGGACTGTGGCTGACAAAGCACGCGAAGACGAAGCCATCCGCGGGGTGGTGGAGCGCCTGACCGGCGTTTTCGGTGCAACGCACCGTCCGGCCGAGGTGGAGGCCGCGGTAGCCAAGGCTCTCGCCTCCTTCACGGACCGGCCCGTGCGCGAATTCGTGCCCGTACTCGTCGAACGCAAGGCACGAGTGCTGTTGAGGAAATCGTCCGGCCAGTGACCTGCGGGCTCCCGCCCGAGGCACTTTCACCCCGTGTCCGCCGGTGGCGGCCCGATCATGCACCGGTGTTCCGGGGCGCGGCGACAGGAGAGACCGATCGCTATCGCCGGACCGGTGAGACGGTAGAGGTCAAGGGCGTGTGCGAGTCGTCTTTGATTTCGCACCTGGCACGTAGCGTTCTCGTCCTTTAGAACAGGCCGTGGGATGGCGGCGGGCGCGGAGCCAGTGGACACCCTTCACGGCGTAGACAGCGCTCAGGAGCGCGAAGCCTGCGAAAGCGAGCCACGCCCCCCAGGATTCCTCCACCGTGAAACTCAGCAGGCTGCCGCCGAAGAGCAGCAGGGAGCCGACGACCTCCAGCAGGTCAAGGCGCGCTTTGAAACGCAGCGCGGAGTTGGCTTCGCGCAGTCGATGGATGACGGGGAAGAGACCGAGGACCTGCCAAAAGAACAGAACGAGAAAGATCCAGACGAACCAGCCAGGTATGCCCACGGCGCGCACTCTATCGGGCGCCCAGAACCCTCCGGGAAAGATCCAAAGAAGCCGTGGGCCGAACGCCGCCAACACGCGTACTGCTCGTCTTCGCCAGGAACAGCGCCCACGGGAAGTGGTCAGCTTGACGTTTATGGTCCGGCGTCGAACACGACTCGAACTTGATCAGCGTTTGCGCAGTTCAGCGGACACGAGCGGCCTTCGTCTGATCCTTGGCTCCGTCACAGAGTGGATCAGCGCGAAGGCCGTGTCGTGAGTCTGGTACATCAGGGTGTCCTGCGGGATGCGTTCGCGGAAGTGTCACGCTTCCGGACGGAGTTGTACGCGTGTATGACCGCGCGGGGCGACGCGCTGTTCGAGTTGTGCGACGCGGTGCTGTGCACGGACGGGCCGGTGCGGACGCTGGTCGATCTGGCACTCGCGCCGGAACACCGCCGTGGGCACGGGGCTCTCTACGGCGGTCTCAACCAGGGGCGGATCGATGTGGCCCGGCTGCGCCGCGCGCTGGCCTCGGTGTCGCTGCCGCGAGCGGCGGACGGCCGGATCGTGCTGGCCGCGGACGTCTCGCCGTGGCTGAGGCCGGACGCCAACACCTGCCCTGACCGGGCTTTTTGCCACACGTACGGCCGCGGAGGGGCAAAGCATCGGATGATCCCGGGCTGGCCCTACTCGGTCGTGGTCGCGCTGGAATCCGGCCGGACCTCATGGACGGCGGTACTGGACGCGGTCCGCCTGGACCCCGGCGCCGACGTCGCTGCGGTGACCACCATCCAGCTCCGCGAGGTCGTCGAACGGCTCGTCGCCGCCGACCAGTGGAAGCAGGGCGACCCCAACGTCCTGGTCGTGCTGGAGCCGGATACGACGGGCCCCGCATCGCCCACCTGCTGGGCGACCTGCCCGTCGAGGTCCTGGGCCGACTGCGGTCGGACCGGGTGATGCGCCGGCCGACACCCTCGCTCAAGGAGTACGCCTTGTCCTATCCCCAAGGCGGACGACCGCCGAAGCACGGCGGTGAGTTCGTCTTCGGCGACCCGGCAACCTGGGGCACCGAGCAGGCCGTGACGGTCACCGACACCCGCCGCTACGGGAAGGCGACAGCCCAGGCATGGGACCGGCTCCACCCGAGGCTGACCCGGCGGGCCGCCTGGCTCGATCACGAAGGGCCACTGCCCATCATCGAGGGCACCGTCATCCGCCTGGCCGTGGAGAAGCTGCCCAGCGGCGGGGTGAACAAGCCGCTCTGGCTGTGGTGGTCAGGCACCGCCGCCACCACGACGGACCTCGACCGCTGCTGGCAGTCCTTCCTGCGACGCTTCGACATCGAGAGGAGCAAGCCAGACTGCTGTCGTAGTCATGCCTTGGCTTCACTGTCGCTGTTCTCCTTCATCGTTTTGGATTATCGCGGTCTTCTGGTGGTCGAGCCAGGCTTGTCGGGGCTGGTGGCCGCGGGACTGCTGATGGAGCGCGCGGAGCCGGTCGACTTCGGCTGCGTCGGCTTGGATGGTCCAAGAATGATGTGCGTCGTCGCCCTGGTGGCCGGTGACCCGGCCTTGGGTGAGCTACCCGTAGAGGGTGACGCGCGGGATGCCGAGCGCGCCGGCGAGGTCGGTCAGCCGCCACTCGCCGGGGCCAAGTGCGGGGCGGTTGCGGCGGAGGGCTTGTTCGCGGCGGCTGACGCAGCCCAGATCCTGCAGGAGATGACGGATCCCCTCGGCTCCGAAGCGTTCACGGCGCTTGGGTGGGCGGAATCCTTCGCTGTTCAAGATGTCCGCGATGGCGGCCGCATCGTGGCTGCTCTGGCCGAGTTCACGGGCGCGGGCTGCCAGGCGCGGGTAGTGGCTGAGCTGGTCCAGGCGTGCGACGGGCCGGACGAACTCGCCGTTCGCGCGGTGTCCTCCGGGGCCGCAGATGCAGCAGGGTCCAGACGTGGCGAGGCACCCGCTGCCGTACCTTCGCGATCTGTGCACGCCTCGTCTCGTCCGTCGTGGACAGCAGCCGGTGCAGCGTGGAGTCCGACACTGCCGGTCCGAACAGGGGGCCGTGGTGGAGTTGGAGTTGCTCGGCCTCCAGCAGATTCGTGGCGCCGAGCGCGATCGCGACGGTGAGGCCGACGAGCGCGGTGGCCCGGTCCCGCCACGACGAGGTCGTGCCCGATGGCAGCACTCCCGCCAGCGCGTCGGTCAGGCCGACGCGGTCGGCGAGCCTGCGCAAAAGCACCGCCCCGGCAGGCCCGACCAGCCCTTTCCCGTCGTCCGTCGCAGACAGGCCGCGGTCCCACCCTGTACGCTCGCTCATCGGAAAGGTGCCCTGACTCCTGTGCCGGATCCGATCTAGACACTCGCATCCTTGCAGGTCGGCGGCATTTTTCTATTGTCAGGGCGTCAGATCAACCAATTCCGCTGAAGAGCCGGGGCTAATGGCGTTGGGCCGCGAGGCGGATGGGGGCATTGGCGGCGCCGTAGCCGCGGTAGCCTCCGATGCGCTGGACGAGTTCGAAGAAGACGTGGCCGAGGGTCGCCGTGTAGCAGTGCCGGAACTCCCCGCCCTGCTCGTCGCGGTCGTACAGGATGCCGAGCTCGCGATAAGTCTCCAGCTCCCCGTCGGGAAACTCGTACCGCGTCTGAAGGTCGTCGTAGTAGTTCGCCGGGATCCGCAGGAGTTCGCCGCCCGCCCCCTGTATGCGGCGAACCGCCGTGACGATGTCGTCGACGGCGAAGGCCACGTGCTGAGCCCGGGACTCGCCCTCCTCCGTTGGGCCGGGGGCGAGGTTGAGGACGAGACGTGGTCCGTTCTGCGGTGCGGACAGGGCCCTGCTGCGGAAGAGGCCGTAGGGGTCGGCGAATTCGACGGTGTCCCGCGGTCGCAGGCCAAGGACGGTGCGGTGGAAGAGGACCGCCTCGTCGAAGTGGTGCCGGGGCTGGGTGAGGGCCAGGTGGTCGATGGCCGTGACGCCGGAGGCCGGGCGCGGAGCATCGCCCAGGGGTTCGAAGTCGTCGGTCCAGCTGGGTAGTTGGGATCGGCTGGTGGCGCAGTAGAGCAGTTCGGTGCCGTCTGGCGCGGCGATGGACTCCAGGGGGACGTCGTGGGCAGTGCGGCGCCTGGGCAGGGTGGGGGCGAGCATGGCCTCACCACGGCGGGCGGCGGCTGCCGGGTCGGGGCTCTCCAGTCCGATGGCGGCCAGCGTGGTGCCGCTGCGGCGGGTGGCGGTTCCTGTGTTGACCAGGACACGGGCGGCGCCTTGTTCCCACAGCTCGACGGGTGTGCCGCGGTGGCGGGCGGCGCGCGTGAAACCGAGCGCGCCGAGCAGCTTGCTGACCGGCTGGGGGTCGCCGGTGGCGAGTTCGGCGAAGGCGACGCCAGTTGGGATGACCGGGGCCGGCAGGGGGAGAACGCCGACGCTCTCCTCCAGGGCGAGCAGGGAGCGCAGCCCGTCCACAGCCGTGCGACCCGCGTCCGCCTGACGGAACACGTCGTTGAAGACCTCCAACGAGAGCGGCCCGTTGTAGCCCGCGTGGATGACGTGACGGAGGAGCCCGGCGACGTCGAAGCCGCCCTGCCCGGGGAAGCAGCGGTAGTGACGGCTCCACTGAAGAACGTCCATGGCCATCAGCGGCGCGTCGGCGAGCTGGAGGAAGAAGATCTTCTCGCCGGGGATGTCCTCGATGCCCTTGGGATCGGAGCCCCGGGAGAGGATGTGGAAGCTGTCCAGGCAGATGCCGAGCGCCGGATGACCGGCCATCTCGACAATGCACCAGGCATGGTCGTACGTACTGACGTGCCGGCCCCACGCCAGCGCCTCGTAGGCGACTCGTATACCGAAGTCCTGGGCCAGGTCGGCCAGTCGCCGCAGCTGCGCTGCAGCGAGTGCGTCGTCGTCCAGGGCCTGCGGTGAGATGTTCGAGCAGACCAGGACTGTGTCGGCGCCGAGCCGCCGCATCAGCTCGAACTTGCGCCGGGCGCGGCGCAGATTGCGGGTGAAGACCTCCTCCGGGACGGCCTCGACGTCGCGCATCGGCTGGTAGAGATCGATGGTGAGACCCAGGTCCGCCGTGCGGGTGCGGATCTCCTCAGGAGACAGGGGACTTGCCACGAGGTCGTTCTCGAAGATCTCGACCCCGTCGAAGCCGGCGCGCGCCACGGCGGTCAGTTTCTCGGTCAGCGTTCCGCTGAGGCAGACCGTGGCGATGGACCTACGCATCCGCGCTCCCGTCCGGGTCGCGGACGCTGATCCAGGTCTTTCCGGCGCGCTGGGCGGCGCCGGCGAACGCCTCCTGTGCCCGTGTCAGGGGGAAGCGTGCCTCGATGACGGATCCGGGCCGGGCCTCGGGGAGTTCAGCCACGGCGGCGGTGAAGTCACCGGGGTGGTCGTAGATCATCGAGCCGCGCAGGACGAGCTGGCGGCGGACCACGGCGTCGGTGGTCAGCGGCAGCGGGGCGGCATTGAGGCCGACCAGGACCACGGTGGCGCCGGGGGCGGCACGGTCCACCGCCGGGCTCAGGGCGGGGGGGTACCCGGAGGTCTCGAAGACGTAGGTGAAGCCCTTGCGGCCGTCGTCGGCGACGGCGCCGAGCCGCACCGCCCGTTCGAGCCGGAGCGGGTGCGGTTCGGTGACGACCGGTTCGATGCCGAGGCGCGCCAGGATGAGGCAGAGCAGCAGGCCCTGCGCCCCGGCGCCGACGACCAGGCAGCGGTCCTTCGCGCTCACGCCGCTGCGGCGCACCGCGGCTCGCGCGACGGTGTACGGCTCCGCGCAGGCGAGGTCCGCGTCCGTCGGGCCGGCCGGAACCGGGTGGGCGAAGTGCGCGGGAACCGCGACGCGTTCGGCCAGGACGCCCGGGGCGTTCAGGCCGACGATGGCACGGTGGGGGCACGCCGAGGTCAGGCCGGTGAGGCAGTCGACACACTTCAGGCAGGCATAGTTGGGCTCGATGACCACCCGTTGGCCCACCGTGCGGTCCGGGACGACGCTGCCGACGGCGATGACGCGGCCGAATCCCTCGTGGCCCACGATCCACGGGGTGGTGGGCGGTTGGCGCCTGCCATGGAAGACGGCCAGGTCCGTACCGCAGAGGCCGACACCGGCCACCTCCACGATCACGTCGCCGGGGCCGCAGACGGGCTCCTGCCAGTCGTCGACCGTCTCGATCCGGTCCGTCGCCGTGAAGACTGCTGCTTTCACTGAAGCTCCAAGCCGACCACTGAGCGGTTCTCTAGGTCCACTAAGCGGTCACCCTAGGATCCCTGAGACCACTCGGACAAGGGCGCATCCGCATGTAGGCGGTCCGGGAGCCTGTCATTCTGCCCGGTCCCGGACCGCTGGGCCGTCAGACCGCGGCCGCCCTCTCGGGTGCGACGGTCGGCGCCTTGGCCTCGTCCACGCCGCGCAGGCGGAGCGCGACGAGGAAGGAGACGGCGCAGCCGAGAGCGATGTAGGCGGCGACCAGCGTCCAGCCGCCGCCCGCCCAGATGACCAGGGAGGCGGCGATGAGCGGGGTGAAGCCGCCGCCGATCGCGCTGGCGAGCTGGTAGCCGACGCCGGCGCCGCTGTAGCGGTACTCGGGGCCGAACATGTCGGTGAACAGGGACTGCTGGACGGAGACCGCCATGTCGTGCGCGCCGTTCACGAGCAGGACCGCGCAGGGGATGATCAGCACGATCGAGCCGGACTCCATCGCCCAGAAGTACGGCAGCACGCTCACCGCGCCGATCAGCGCGCCCCAGCAGTACACCCGGCGGCGGCCGAAACGGTCGGCGAGGTAGGCGAAGGCCGGGATGGTGAGGACGGCCAGACCGCCGACGGCCAGGTTGACGTTGAGCAGGCTGTCCCGGTTCAGGCCGAGTTCGCCGGTGCCGTAGGCGAGGCCGAAGGTGGTCACGCCGTAGAAGGTGAACAGCTCAACGAGGCGCAGGCCGATGATGGCGAAGAAGCCGGTCGGATTGGAGCGGACCGCGCTGAGCAGCGGGACGCGCGGTCGCGCGGTCTTTGCCATCGTGGCGACCCGCTCGGTGAAGACCGGGGACTCCTCGACCCTCGCCCGGACGATCAGGCCGACGATCACCAGGGCGGCACTGACCAGGAAGGGCACCCGCCAGCCCCATGAGCGGAAGGCTGCGTCCGAGACAGTGCCCGACATGACCTTGGTGATCAGCGTGGCGAGCAGCAGGCCGACGGATGCGCCGACCTGGACTCCGCTGCTGTAGAGCGAGCGCCATTTGCGGGGCGCGTTCTCCACCGCCATGAGCGCGGCGCCGCCCCACTCGCCGCCGACCGCGAAGCCCTGCGTGGCGCGCAGCAGCACGAGCAGCGCGGGCGCCCAGACCCCGGCCTGCGCGTAGGTGGGCAGGACGCCGATCAGGGTGCTGGCCGTACCCATGATCAGCATGGTGAGCACCAGCATCCGCTTGCGGCCGAGCCGGTCCCCGAAGTGGCCGAAGACGATGCCGCCCAGCGGACGGAAGAGGAAGCCGACGCCGAAGGTGGCCCAGGCAGCCAGGGTGCCCACGGCCGGGGAGGAGCCGGGGAAGAACAGGTCGGGGAAGAGGAGGCCCGCGACGATGCCGTAGAGGAAGAAGTCGTACCAGTCGACCACGGCTCCCATGAAGCTCGCGATCGCCGCCCTCTTCGCCAGGCCGGCGCCGCCGGCCCGGGTCGCCTGCTGGGTACTGCTCATCTCACACACTCCGTTGTATGGGCTGGACCGGTGGCCGCCGGCCACGTGAGAGTCACGCGGGGCGGGACCGCCGGGATGGCTGCGGTGGGGACAGACGCGACGCGACGGCGAGGAGCCCTGGGGTGCGAGCACACGGTCTCGTGCGTACCGGGCCATCGCCACGGAGGTGCGGGCGGCGACCCTCGATCACTTGGTCCACAGTGCGGATCAAAAGGACCGATGAGCGGCACCATAGGGGGGCGGATTAGCCGCATCAAGGGTTACGTCAAGATTGCTTCAACATTGCAGTTCACTTGGTCCGCCTGGCGGACTATGGTCGAGGTGCCACAGACGGAGAGGCGCGGCCGACAGGGCATGGCCGTCACGACGAGGAGGTAGCAGGTGAGCGACGGAGAGCCGCAAACGGAAGTCGAGCAGCACGGCACCGGCGTGCGCAGCGTGCGACGGGCGTTCGACATCCTCAACCTCCTCAGCGAGGAGCGTCCCGTCATCACCCTGCGCGAAATCACCGAGGGCACCGGGCTGGCGAAGACCACCGTGCTGCGCCTGATGCAGACGCTGGAGGAGACCGGCCTGCTGCGGTCCCACCCCTCCGGATACGCCGCTGGTCCCAGCCTGTGGCGCTGGGCCTACCTCGCCCGCAGTCAATGGGAGGTGCCGCAGGAGACCCGCAAGGTCATGCGCGACCTCGCCGACCGGCTCGGGGAGACCGTCAACCTCTTCGTCGCCCGGGACCTCTACCGGATCTGCGTCGCCCACGAAGAAAGCCCCCGCCCACTGCGCCACGTCGTCGATGTCGGCGACGAGCAGCCACTGTGGGCCGGCGCCTCCTCCAAGATCCTTCTGCGCGACGCCTCCGACGCGCTCCTGCGCCGAGTCGCTCTCGCCTCGCCCCACGGCGAGGCCCACGTCGAACGCCTGCGGGCCTGGGCGGCGGAGGCGGCAGAGCGCGGCTACGCCGTCAGCAGCAGCGAGTTCGACGAGGGCCTGACCGCCGTGGCGGTACCCATCATCGGCCGCACCGGCAAGGCCGTCGCCTCCCTCTCCCTGAGTGGGCCCAGCCACCGTTTCCCGTACGAGGCCGTCGAGCACTTCGCCACCGACCTCGCCGAAGCTGCCGCCCTCCTCTCGGCCCAGGGCTTCGACCACCCCCTCAGCCAGGCCCACTGACCCGGGGCACCGGCCATCCCCGGCCCCGATCGAGTGGGCGAGGCCGGCGTTGCTTCCAGCACCACCTGGCGCTGGCAGTGCGCGGGCGCACCCGCCCGGGACCTGCTCCGGCCACAGCCCACCCAGGTCCTCGCCGCCGGCCTTGACGACGTCGGCGACCCGGGCGAGCGGCTCCACCACGGACCGGCAGGCGGGGCAGTCGGGCTCCACGACAGGGCGGACAGTGAGATCCACCGCCGCCGGGCGGCCCGGACGGCCGTGCAGCTGTCGGCAGGCTCGCAGTACCTGCTCTGCGCCGGGCTCCATGTGGGTCACGTCGCGGCGGGGCCGGGCAGGACCGGAACGGCGCGCACGCTGAGCGATCAATCTCCTGTCCACCCGCCGACCGGACCTCAGATGCCGTCGGCGGCGAAGGCGATGAACTGGGTCACTTGCCGTGAAGCGAAGTTGTCGTCCGAGACGAGTACGACCGTGCGACGGCCGTCGGGCAGGCGCGGGCCGAGGGTGATGCCTTCGACGTTGTCCACCCTGGGCAGCCCGGTAATGTCGGACAGGTCCGACACGAGTGTCTTGTGGACGGGCCTGACGGGGCCGTCGGCCAGGGAGTCGCGGCCGAGGACGTTGGTGGCGCCGCGGAGGTCGACCAGGTAGAGGCGGGCCTTCCAGGTGTTGGTGCTGAAGACGGAGGCGCGTTCGAGGACCAGGAAGCGGTCGTCGCCGAGGGCGACCAGGTCGCTGACGCCGTTGGTGTCCGTGCTGCCTGCGGGAGGCGTGGCGAACAGCGGTTCCAGCAGGTACGCGTACTGCGCCCTGGGCAGACCGGTGCGTGCGTCGTGGACGGTGATGCGGGTGAGGGCGCCGTGGTCGGGGGTGGGGTCGTCGCCGTCCTGGTAGAGGGGGTCCTCCATGGCGGTGACGAGTTGGCGGCCGTCGGGGGTGAAGGTGACGCATTCCAGGGTCTGGTTCCGGCGGGGGCCGATGGCCTGGGAGTTCATGTGCAGCTGTGGGGGCAGCGGGAGCTGTCCGCTGTACTCGCCGGTGGTGGTGGCACGCCGGATCCAGGGGTCGCCGAGGACCGCGGGGCCGTCGGACGGCACGATGCGCTCGCCCTCGCTCGTCCAGACCAGACTGCCGTCGGACGGGTCGACGGCGATCCCCTCCGGATCCGGGGCCACCGTGGCGGGCTGCCCGGCGGGGGTGGAAGTGGGCGGGTAGGTGGTGCCGTCCGGCCGCAACCATGAGTGGGTGCCTATGAGTTCGGCGCCGGTGAGGTGGCCGCCGCCGAAGGTGACACGGGCGCTGTAGAAGCGGGCGGGGCCGGTCTGCGACCGGTCGTCGCTGATCAGGTAGTACGTGCCCGTCCGGGTGTCGTAGCTGATGGCGGAGAGCCCGCCGACGGTGGTGCCCTGGAACGCCATGGCGTTCGGCAGTTCTTGCTCGCCGATGAAGTCCAGTTGTACGGCGCTGTCGTGCCCGGCAGCCGGTGAGGCGCCGGAGACGGCCGTCACGGACGCTAGAGCGAGGGCGGAAGCGATGATCCGGGCGCGGGTGGCACGGATGCTCATGGAGGCTCCTTGGCAGGGCATGCGGGACAGGGCATGCGGGAGGGAACAAGGGAGGGACGGCGAAGAAAACAGGGGGCGAGGTTCAGTTGGTCGCCGGATCCGCGGCCACGCCGGAGACCGGGGAAGTCGGGCGGGCCGGGCGACGGCGGCGCCAGGCGAAGAACGCCAGGGCGAGCAGGGTGAGGGCGTATGGGATGGCGGAGACCAGCTGTGACGGGATGCTCAGGTTGCCGAGCTGGACGGCCAGGGCCTCGGCCGCGCCGAAGCCGAGCGCGGCCAGGAAGACGCCCCAGGGGCGCAGCGCGCCGAGGAAGACGGCGGCCAGGGCGATGTAGCCGCGGCCGGCCGTCATGCCGGTGACGAAGAAGGAGACGGCGCCCATGCTGAGGAAGACCCCGGCGGCGCCGGCCAGCGCTCCGCTGAGTGCCAGGGTGGCGAACTGGACGCGGCGGACGGGGATGCCGACCGAGCGGGCCGCGTCGGGGAACTCGCCGACGGCGCGCAGGTGGAAGCCGAACCGGGTGCGGTGCAGCAGCCAGGCGACCGCCGGGGCGGCGGCGAGGGCGATCCAGGTCATCAGGTTCTGCCCGCTCACCACTGTGCCGAGGCCCGGGATGTCCTCGATCAGCGGAAGGCGGACCTCGGGGAGGGCTCCGCTGTGCAGCCGGCTGGTGCCGCCCTTGTCGCCGAGCAGGGCGTACACGGCGTACGCGGTCACGCCGGACGCCAGCAGGTTGAGGCCGATGCCCGCGATGATCGCGTCGGCGCCCAGGTACAGGTGGAGTACGCCCAGCAGCAGGGTGAGCAGCGCGCCGGCGGCGATCCCGCAGACGGCCCCGGCCGCTACCGAGCCGCTGTATCCGGCGACCAGGGCCCCGGTGCACGCGGCGGCCAGCATCGAGCCCTCCAGGGCGATGTTTGGCACGCCGGCCCGTTCGGCGAGCAGTCCGCCGAGGGCGGCGAGGACATAGGGGGTCGACACCCGCAGGATCGCAGCGAGGAAGCCGGCGCTGAGCACGACGTCGAGGACGGGGCCCATCAGCGGGCCTCCCTTCGGGCAAGCCTTCTGGCGAGCTGGCGCTTGACGAGTTCGGGCAGCGTCCGGGCCGTCACCAGCAGCACGATGACCGCCTGGATGATGGTCACGGCCTCGGATCCGACGTCCGTCTGCTGCTCCATCACGTCACCGCCGACGCGCAGGTACGAGTAGAGGAGCGCGGCGGCGACCACGGCGACCGGGTTGTTGCGGGCCAGCAGGGCGACCACGATGCCCTCGAAGGCGAGGCCGCCGGCCATGTCGGGCTGGAGCCCGCCGTACACGCCGAGGGCGAGGTGAGCGCCGGCCAGTCCGGCCAGCGCGCCGCCGATGACGAAACTCCACTCGATGGTGCGGGGCACGTCGATGCCGCCGTACCGGGCGAATTCGGGGTTGGAGCCGGTCATGCGGATGCGGTAGCCCAGGGGAGTCCTTGCGAGCAGGAACCACACGGCGGCGGTCACCGCGAGCATGCCGAACAGTCCGATGTTGGCCTGGTCCAGGGGGACGCCGAAGAAGTCCGAGAGCAGCGGGAGCGCCGAGTCGGGCCGGATGGGAGCCGACTGCACGGCGGCGCTGGCGGGGGCCTTGAGGTGGTCGGTGAGCAGCCAGTCGAAGACCCGTACGACGATGGCGTTGAGCATGAGCGTGGCGACGATCTCGTTGGCCCCGAGGCGGGCCTTCATCACCCCGGGCACCGCGCCCAGCGCGCCGCCCGCCAGAGCGGCTGCGCCCAGTGGTACGACCATGGCGGCGACCGGTGGCAGGGGGACGTTGATCGCCACCAGCGCGCCCGCCAGGGCACCCGCGTACACCTGGCCTTCCGCGCCGAGGCTGATCTGCCGGGCCCGGAAGGGGATGGCGACGGACAGGCCGAGAAGGGAGAGCGTCGTGGCGTCGGCGAGCCAGCGGCCGATGCGCGGGGTGCGGTCGAGGGGGCCGGTGAGGAGCGCGTTCAGGGCGCCGGGGGCGTCTTTGCCGGTCGCCAGGATCACCAGGAAGGCGATGAGGACGGCGACGGCGACGGTGAGCACGGTCATCGTCAGCTCGACAGCGGTGGACTGGCGCCTGGCGGCGAGGAACTCGCGGCGGCCTTCCAGCTCGACGGTGGTCGTCATCGTGCACCTGCCGTGATCCGCTGTTGTGAGTGCTGTTCGACGCCGAGCATGTACAGCCCGGTCTCTTCCTCCGTGAGTCCGGCCGGATCGTCGAAGCGACCGACCAGCCGGCCGTCCTTGATCACCAGAAGCCGGTCGGAGAGCGCGAGCAGTTCGCCGAGGTCCGCGGAGACCAGAAGGATTGCCGCGCCCGCGTCGCGGGCTTCGACGAGTCGCTCGTACATGAAGTGCATGGCGCCGATGTCGACGCCCCGGGTGAGCTGGGCGGCCAGCAACAGGCGCGGCTCGGAGGACAGTTCGCGGGCGACGACGACCTTCTGCAGGTTGCCGCCGGACAGCGCTCCGGCCGGTACGGCGGGGTGCGGGGCCCGGATCGCGTAACGGCGGATCAGGTCCTCGGCCAGCTCCCGTATGCGGCGGATGTGCAGCGCGCCGCGCCGGGCGAGCGGGGGACTGGAGAAGCGGTCGACGATCAGGTTGTCGGCGATGGACTGGTCCAGGGCCGCCCCGTTGGACAGCCGGTCCTCCGGGACGTGGGCGATACCGGCCGCGCGGTGCGCCGCCGCATCCAGGTGGGTGACATCGGTGCCGTCTACGGTGACGGAGCCGGCGGCCGGGCGGCGCAGCCCGGCGAGGAGCTCCACCAGTTCGGTCTGGCCGTTTCCTTCGATGCCCGCCAGGCCGACGATCTCCCCGGCGGCGATGTCGAGGGAGACACCGTGCAGGGGCTGTCCCGCGTCCGCCCCGGAGGCCAGGTTCCGTACCTTGAGCACGGTCGCACCGGGGTGCGCGGGGGGCCTCGGGACGTCCAGGGACATCTCCCGACCGATCATCATGGACGCCAGCTGCGCGGGGGATGCGTCCTCGGTGCGTATGGTGCCGACCACGGACCCGGCACGCATTACGGTGACGCGGTCGCTGATCGCCCGCACCTCTTTGAGCTTGTGGGAGATGAAGAGCACGGTCATGCCCTGGTCGCGGAGTCCGCGTACGGCTTCGAAGAGGTCGGTGGTCTCCTGTGGGGTGAGGACGGCGGTGGGCTCGTCCAGGATGAGGATGCGGGCGCCGCGGTGCAGTGCCTTGAGGATCTCTGCTCGCTGCCGCATCCCCACGGAGACGTCGCTGACCCTGGCCTGCGGGTCGACGGCCAGGCCCGCCTCCTTTGCCAGCGCGGCGGTGCGCTCGACGGCTGCGGATCGGTCGACCCGGGCGGCAGGGCCGGGTTCCACGCCGAGGACGACGTTCTCGGCGATGGTGAAGGACGGCACCAGCATGAGGTTCTGGTGGACCATGCCCACCCCGAGGGCGATGGCGTCCTGGGGTCCGGAGAGCCTGACCGCCTCGCCGTGGACACGGATCTGTCCGGCGGACGGCTGCTCCAGGCCGTACATCAGCTTCATCAGCGTCGACTTGCCGGCGCCGTTCTGTCCGACGATCGCCCGGATCTCGCCGCCGGGTACCTCGAGGTCGACGTCGCTGACGGCGCGGGTGCCGTTGGGGTACGTCTTCCCCAGGCCGGTGACCTGCAGGGCGAGGGCGGGGCGGGGCGGGGGATGCTGGTCCACGGGGGCTCCTTCCGTACCAGGGCCGCAGGTCAGAAGGCGGACGGGACCTGGACCGCGCCGGACGCGATCTTCGCCGCCTGTGACTTGAGTTCGGCGCGTACGGCAGCAGGCACGAGCTTGTCGAAGTTGGCGTTGTCGACGTAGCCCACGCCGTCCTCGGCGAGGCCGACCGCGGAGGACTTGCCGTAGGCCAGGGTGCCGGCCTTGTTCTCCTTGGCCGCCAGATAGAGGGCGTTGCCGGCGTTCTTGAGGATGGAGGTGACCACGGTCTGCTGCTGGGCGGGGTCGCCCAGGGTCTTGTACTGGTCGGAGTCGACGCCGAAGGCGTAGCGCTTGGCGGTGACGGCCGACTCGAACACGCCGAGGCCGGAGGAGCCCGCCACCGGCCACACCAGGGCCGCCCCCTGCGAGTACATGGACGAGGCGATCTCCTTGCCCTTCGCGGGGTCGCCGAACGGGTTGTCGCCGCCCACGTACTGCACCAGGACACCGGACGACGGATTTCCGCCGGCCGCCTTGAATCCGGCCTTGAATCCGACGACGAAGTCCTCGATCACCGGGATCTTCACCCCGCCCATCAGGCCCACCTTCTTGCTGCCGGAGGCGCCGGGGAGGGAATTGGCGGCGACCAGTTTGTCGGCGAGGAATCCTGCCAGATAGGCGGCCTCGTTCTGCTTGAAGGTGACGGAGTACACATTGGCGCACTTGTTGGAACAGCCGCTCTTGCCCGTGTAGTCGACGGTGGAGTCGAAAAGCCAGAACTTCTTCTTCGGGTATTCGGGCGCGAGCTTGGAGATGAAGGCAGCGGTGTCCACGGTGCCCGCCGCGAGCACGTCGTAGTCGTCGCCCGAGGCCGCGTCCTCGAAGCCGGACTGCCACTTCGTGCGGTCGCCGCCCAGCTCGACGACCTTGAGGCTGTAGCCGAGGTCCTTCTCCGTCTTCTTCAGGCCCGCGTAGGCGGAGTCGAAGAACGAACGATCGCCGAGGTTTCCGTTGACCACGAACTTGATTCTCAGTTTTCCGGCCGAAGAGCCGGAAGAGCTTGAGGATCCGGAAGAGCCCGTCGCTGATCCACATCCGGCGAGCAGTGCGGAGAGTGCTGTTATGGCCCCGAGGGCCTTGATCTTGTTCATCGTTCTTTTCTCCTTCGCGTTGGCCGAAAGCTATGCAATGCAAAACGTTTTGGCCATACGTCTTCGTACGCCTCTGTGTTAGGAGCTTGTTTCCAGTGTGGTGGCTGCGATGGTGACGGCTCGCTCGAAATCGGCCTCGCGCTCGGCCGGCGTGAGCGCCTGGGCCAGGCATATGTGGTCGCTGACCGTCAGCACGGCCAGGGCCCGGCCGCCCTCGGCGGCGGCGGTGGCGTACAGGCCGGCGGCCTCCATCTCGACGGCCAGCGTGCCGTGGGCCTCCAGCTGCTCGAACAGGCCGGGGCGCGCGAGGTAGAAGTGGTCGCTGGTGAAGACCGGCCCGATGTGCACGCCCGGCCCGTCGCGCGCACCCGTTCCGGCGGCCGCTGCCGCCGCCTTTGCCGCTGCCTCCGCGGCAGCTTTGGCCAGGTCGAATGATGCGGCGTGACTCAGATGCACGCCGTCGACGCGATGGTTGCTCATCGCCGAGTCGGTGTGGGCGGCGGTGGCCACCACGACGTCGCGCAGACCCACCGCCTGTGGTATTCCGCCGGCGGTGCCGACGCGGACGATGCTGCGTACTCCGTAGAAGCGGAAGAGCTCGGTGGCGTAGATGGTCACGGACGGCATGCCCATGCCGGAGGCCAGGACGGACAGCGGTCTGCCCCGGTAGGTGCCTGTCCAGCCCTCGATGCCGCGTACTTCGGTGACCAGGCGGGCGTCTTGCAGGAAGGTTTCAGCGATCCGTCGGGCCCGGCGTGGGTCGCCGGGCATCAGCACATCCGGGGCGAAGTCGCCGGGTGCGGCGGAAATGTGCGGAGTGACCATCAGGCTTCCTCCCCCGCCGGGTCGGTTGCCGCAGCAGTGTCGGCCGCCGCCAGCCAGCAAACCAGTCGGTCCCAGAGCTCCGGGTATCCCTTCCACGCGAGGAAGTCCGGCGGCGCCCAGTGCGGCGCGAGGTCGGAGGTGAAGGCCGCCGACCGCCCGGCGCCGTACCCACCGACCACCAGCAGCGGGTGACCGCCGCACTCGGCGAGCAGCTCGGCCCCGTCCCGTACCCGCACCTCGTTGAGACCGAGCAGAGACGGCCAGGTCGCGCCCAGCCCGTCGACCACCCGGTGCCGGGCGACGACCCGGGGCGAGGCACCGGCGGGCAGCTCCACCCGGTCGTCGCGGTCGTGCAGCGCGACCGGCAGTGCGGCGGCCAGCGGGGTGCGCCCCCAGCGGGCCTTGGCGTCGATGCCGGTGAAGGTGAGGTAGCCGCCCACCATCAGCAGGCCGCCGCCGCCCTCGACGTACCCCCGCAGCAGTTCGGTGCGATCCGGCGCAGGAACGGAGCGGGCGAAGGTCTCCGGCGGGAGCTGGAAGCTGTTGGCCCCCACGTCGCTGATCACCACCACGTCGTACGCGGCGAATCCCTCGACCGAGGAGGGCAGCCGATGGGGTATCTCGTGCGCCGGTACGTACGTCACCTCGTGGCCGCGATCGCGCAGCGCGCCCAGGAAGGCGCCCGCCCCCTCGACGTACTCGGAGGTGTGGAAGGAGTCGAACCCCTTGTGGTGGATGGAATGGGTGAACCAGGACTCACCCACGACGAGGACATGCGTCATCGCTGCGCCGTGCCTTTCAGTTCGGGTTATGGGGCTACGGGACTTCTGGGTTACGGGCGGTGCCAGCGCGGGGCGGCCGTGCTGGCGCGGGCTTTCAGCCGGACCGGGAGGATGTGACGGGAGGCGGGGGGTACCTCGCCCCGGTGGACGTACTGCAGCAACTGGGCGGCGGCCGTGCGGCCGATGTCATACGCGGGCTGATGGACGGTGGTGAGCGGGGGGTGGACGCGGGCGGCGAGCATGATGTCGTCGAAGCCCGCCACCGACACGTCGTGCGGGACGCTCAGCCCCGCGTCCTCCAGGGCGGCGACCGCGCCGAGCGCCATGAGGTCGTTGGCCGCGAACACCGCGGTGAAGCGGCGCGGGCCGCCCCTGTTGAGGGCTGCGGCCACCATGTCGTAACCGGACCGCTCGACGAAGGCGCCCTCGACCTCGGTGACGCCCTCGTCGCCGAACGCCTCCCGGAATCCCGCGATCCGCTCCGCGCTGCTGACCAGGTCTGCTGGGCCGCTCACCGCCAGTGCCCGGCGGTGACCCAGCTCCCGCAGGTGCTGCCCGACCAGCCGGCCGCCCGCGCGGTGGTCGGCGGTGACGAGGATCGTCTGTTCCAGCAGCCCAGGGACCACCTCGTCGGCCAGGGCTATGGGGAAGCGGCCGAGCAGCGATGCCAGCCGGTCGCGGGAGGGTGGTGAGCCCGACGCGTAGACCATCCCGTCGATGAACCGGCCCCGCAGCAGCTCCAGGTAGCGGTCCTCGCGCTCGGGGTCGAACTCGGTGTTGCACAGGATGACCCCGTAACCCAGGTCGTGGGCGGCGTCCTCGACGCCCTTGGCCAGCTCCGCGAAGAACTGGTTGGTGATGTCGGGAACGAGTAGGCCGATGACGTTCGTGGAACCCGCCTGGAGGTTGCGGGCGGTCGAGGCCGGCACGAAGCCGAGCCTGGCGACGACCGCGCGCACCCGGTCCGCGGTCTCCTGGGCGACCGGCCGGTTGCCGCTCAGCACGTGCGAGACCGTGGTCGGGCTCACCCGGGCAGCGGCCGCGACGTCCTTGATCGACGCGGGTCGCCGCACCCGGCGTCTGCCCTCGTCGGCGCCGGTGTCAGGGGTCATAGCGCTGAACCGCCCTGCCGTGCGAGGTGTCCAGGAGCGCGGGCACCCGTGCCTCGATCTCGGCCAGCAGCCCCGGCACGTCCACGGTCAGCAGGCGCCCGTCGCGCACCACGACCCGCCCGTCCACGACCACCGTGCGCACATCACTCGCCCGGGTGCTGTAGACCAGAGCCGCCACCGGGTCGTGCAGAGGCCGGCAGTGGAGGCCGGACAGATCGACCAGCACGATGTCCGCCCGGCGGCCGGGTTCCAGGGCACCGATCCGGTCGCCCAGCCCCAGCGCCAGTGCCCCGCTGCGCGTAGCCAGCCGAATGGTGTCGGAGACAGTCATCCATGTGGCGTCCCGCTCCGCCTGCTTCTGGGTCAGTGCCACCAGCCGCATGGCCTCCCACACGTCGAGTGTGTTGTGTCCGGCGGCTCCGTCCGTCCCCGCCGCGACGGTCACCCCGGCTCCGAGCAGGCCCCGTACCGGGGTGAGCGGGTGCAGGGCGTGCTTCAGGTACACCTTCGGGCAGCACGCCACCGCCGTCCGGTCGCGGTACCGCGACAGCACCTCGAGATCCGGTTCCGTGATCCCGCATCCGTGGGCGATCAGCGCCCCGGCGTCCAGAACGCCGGTCCGCTCCAGCACCCCGATGGGGGTGATGCCGCGCCGCGCGAGACTCGATTCCGTCTGCTCCAGGTGCTCGGCGGCGTGGATGTGGATCCGTACGCCCATGGCACGGGCCCGCTCCGCGATCCGGGCCAGGTCCTCGTCCTCCACGGTGTACGGCGCGTGCGGCCCGAGCGACGCGGTGACCCGCCCGCCGCCCGCGCCGTGCAGCGCCCCGGCGGTCTCGATGCTCTCCTCCAGCGCCCTGCCGCCACGGCTGCTGAAGTATGTGGGCGCGATGTCGGCGCGGATCCCGGTCCGTACCACGGTCTCGGCGATCCGTTCGGCGTGGAAGTAGTGGTCGGCGAACGCGGTCACCCCGCTGAGCAGCATCTCCGCACAGGCGAGTTCGGCACCGAGGCCGATGTCGGCAGGTGTCAGGTTGACCTCCATCGGCCACACCCGCTCGTTGAACCACGCCTCGACACTGACGTCCTCGGCGGCACCCCGCATCAACACCATCGGGCTGTGTGTATGGGAGTTCACCAACCCTGGCATGGCCAACAGCCCGGTCCCGTCGACCGTCTCAGCTCCGGAGAAGCTCGCGACCCCGGCGGCCTCCGGCCGGGTACCCGCGGGACCCAGCCACACGATCACCCCGTCCTCGACCACGATGTCCTGGTCCGTTTCCACCCGGCACGGGCCCTGCTCGGGCACCACAAGCACCGAGCAGGACGTCACGATCAGTCGCCGCATCCTGGAATCCTTCCGTTCAAACCGGACGCTAAGGATCCAAAACGTTTTGCACAACCCTCGTCCGAGTTGTGTTTCAAGCCCTGTCGACAGCCGGCGGCACGGCCCCTGCCTCGCTGTTCGGTCGTGGCGAGCAGCGCGGGGACGGGCACGCCTTGCAGACCGTCGCGTCGAGGCCGGGGCAGCTTCTGTCCGTCCAACGCGCTTCACACGGGCGCCCCGGACCTCGGGGTGTCCACCAGCGCGATCCGCGCGGCGACGCGCACCAGCGCGGAGACCGCAGTCGGCGACCAGCGTTCGGCCACATCCCCTGGGAGTTGGGGGAACGTACGGTGTGAAGCCATCACCCGAACACCCGGACTCGTCGACCACTCCTCGCCGCGGGACGCCACTCGCAGGCCCGAGATCGCAGTTGCCACCTCGGGCATCGTCGCGGCAGACGTGGCGAACGAACCGCTGGGGATCAATTCGACGACTCCCCTTGCTGGCATCCCTGGAGAGGCGTAACTTCTGCGCAGCGGATCTACGGGTCCGCCACACGGACCATTGCCCGTGGTTGTCGGAACGGCTGTCACCAAGTGGGCTCATCGGACCGCTGGACGCTCACGGAGCGCCAAAACGATCCCTCACGCACTCACGGCCTGTGCTCGGGGCATTGCGTGTTCCCCAGACCGGGCAGCGTGCTGCCCGAGTACTCCCATCATCAACCCCACAGACGGCCTTCGGCCGTCCCCTCCTCATCAACACCTGGACGTTGAAATGAGCCGGACATCACCTCATGCAAAGCGCGCGGCTGCCGCCGGCTTGATGGGGGCGGTCGTCGACTGGTACGACTTCTTCCTTTACGGCATCGTGGCCGGGCTCCTGTTCAACGATCTCTTCTTCCCCGAAGTGAGTCCCACCGTCGGAACCCTCGCCGCATGGGCCACCTTCGGTGTCGGATTCCTCTTCAGACCCCTGGGCGGCATTGTCTTCGGCCACTTCGGCGACCGGGTGGGCCGCAAGAAGATGCTCGTCCTCACCATGGTGATCATGGGGCTCGCCTCCACCCTGATCGGTGTCCTGCCCACCTACGCTGAAGTGGGCATCTGGGCCCCGGTCCTGCTCGTCGCTCTACGTGCCGTCCAGGGCTTCGCCGTCGGCGGTGAGTGGGGCGGCGCAGCTCTGATGGCGGTCGAGAGCGCTCCTCGAAAGTGGGTCAGCCTCTACGGCAGCGGCGTTCAGGTCGGTGCCTCGGTGGGGCTTCTGCTGGCTACCGCGGCCATCAAAATCGTTTCCGGACGCCTGCCCGAAGCGGACTTTCAGCAATGGGGCTGGCGCGTCCCGTTCGTCTTCAGCGCGGCCCTCGTCATCGTCGGCCTGATCGTGCGTATCACGGTCGAGGAATCCACCGTCTTCACCGAGCAGATCGCCGCCCGATCCAAAGACCAACCTCTGCGGCTGCCACTGCTCGCGGCCATCAAGGCCAACCCCGGCGGATTCCTCGCCATCATCGGCCTGCGGTTCGTCGAACTCTTCACCTTCTACGGTGTGACCACGTTCGGCGTGAGCTATGGCACCGCGGAATTCGGTCTGCACCGCGACAGCATGCTCACCATCAACCTCGTGGTGGGCGCAGCGGCCATCGTCACTATTCCCGTCTTCGCCTACCTCGCCGACCGCTACGGCCGCGGCACCATATACGCGTGGGGCGCCGGGCTGGGTGTTCTGGGCTCCCTCCCCTTCTTCGTGGCACTGCAGTCCGGCTCCATGGTCTTGATCCTGGTGGCCTCGATTCTGCTGGTCAACGGTGCGCACGACATGGCCGTCTCGGTCCAGCAGTCCTTGTTCACTGACATGTTCGGCGCCGAATACCGCTACAGCGGTGCAGGCGTCGGCTATCAACTCGCCAGCGCCATCGGCGGGGGCTTCACTCCGCTCATCGCTGGCGTCCTCGTGCTGTGGGCCGACGGCGGCTGGTACCTGGTCGCTATGTACATGCTGATCGGCTGCGGGATCTCCTTCACAGTCGCCATCGGACTGAACGCCAACCGCACCGTGGACGACGCGCCCGAGCCCACGAAACCGCCCGCACGCGCGACCTTCTGACCGGCTGTGCACCTGGTCGCCCTTACGTCCTTGGGAGCGATTGAGCTGGGGGTGCTCATCGAGAGCCGGAGCTGGCCTGAGATCCTTCACTCGTGAGCAAACCACCGGAACGGGTTGCCCGTCTACCGAGTCCTGACCGGCCCGGACGACGCCACGTTCTGCCACCGGGTGAGCGAGGCGATCGGCCTCGGTTACCGTCGATCGACCCGATCCAGATCGGCGAGGGCTACTACCTCACCCCGGACGGCGCGGTGGCGGCGAAGCCGTACAAGCTGCTGGGGCAGGCGCTGGGACGATCCAGCAAGGTGGCGGTCGCCAAGTACGCGTGGAGCGGGCGGGAACGCCTCGGCCTGGTGCGGGCGCTGGAGGGCGCGCTGGTGCTGCATGCGATGCGCTGGCCGGATGAGATCCGGGACCCGTCGGAGCTCTTCCCGCCGCCCGTCGACGTCGACGAGGACGAGATCGAGGGCGCTCTGGCGCTGATGGACACGATGGCGCGCGAGGACCTGGAGGGGGAGGAGTTCCAGGACACCTACACCGAGGCCCTGGCCCAGGTGATCGAGGCGAA
>NZ_JBEXPK010000072.1:0-40312 GCF_040612015.1 Streptomyces sp. NPDC006476
TCCGCCGCTACATCATCTGGCGGAACAAGCACGCCACCGACGAACGCCTACGCGAGGTCGTGCACAGGGCGAACGTTGCCTGATGCGGCACTAGGATGATCATTGGCCAGCGATTGTGCGGTGAGTGGCCGCCGTACGCCTCGCCCCTGAAGCGGATCATTAGGCCTATCCCGAGGCTCATGACAGCGAGACCCGCCGTCAAGCGCAAGATCGCTACGGTCATGGCCCCTCCTGCAGCACGGTGACACGGGTTCGGTGCCCAACTGCCTGGTCCGGGCTTGGGCGTGGCGCGGCCAGTGTCGCACACCGTACCGGGTGACCTGCGGCTGCCGGCCACGGATGCCCCACGGGCGTAAAACCGACGCGCGGCACAGGTGGTGACGGCCCAACCCGGTTGGCGTGTGAGTGGACTGCCGGACGATCTGGGACCTCCTGGTCCTGGTCCGGGTCGGCGCCGGCCCGCTGTGTGAGGTGTGCGGGGCTGTCGTCCTGACGGGGGCTGGGCAGGCGTGTGCCGGCTGTTGTAGTGGCGGGCGGGAGGGATGCTGATGGTGTCGCGGGCGGGGTGACATCAGGTCAGTGCGTGCAGATCTGCTGTACGGCGTGATCGATGTCGGCGGACTGGGCCGCGGTGGGGAGGACCGGGGCCCGGCCCTCTCGGCGGGTGTTGCGCACGGTGACGAACAGCAGGGGCGTTCCGGTCGGGGGGAGAGGCAGCTGGCAGTAGACGTTGATGCGTGCGTGCAGGACGAGGGCTTGGCCGGGCCGGAGCGCGGCGCCCGGGACGGGCCGGGTCTGCAGGAAACCGTCGTAGCCCTGTCTCGTTCCGGTGAACGTCACGGGGGCGGCGGAAGCGATGCGGACGGTGATGCCGAAATCCAGGCTGTACCGGTGCGGCATCTCGACGCCGGTGATCCGGACGCTGGTGGCGGCGACCGGGTCGGGCGGTCCGGGCTGAGGGCGGGTGGCCACGACGTAGCCGAGGAGCATGCCAAGGACGAGTGCACCGGACGACATGGCAATCGACGCCTGGGCGCGGCGCGAGAGCGCCTGCCAGCGCTCCCGGAGCAGCGGACGGTCCGCGCCCAAGTTCTCGACGACGTCGCTGTCCTGGCCCTCGGACGGAGTCACCATGTCCGCAGCGTAGAGCCGTGTGCTAGCGATGGGTACCGGCCGGACAGCCCCTTCTCGCCCCTTGCTCGGCCCTTGCTCAGCCCTGCCTCCGCCCGTGCCGGGGCGGGGCGTGTGGGCTTGCCGGCAAGTCATCAGGCGAGGCGACCGCCGGCAGGTTGTTCCCGGGCGGCTGTCGTGATGTCCCAGGCGAAGAGCCTGTCCGGCTCCGTCGCCACCGACCGCGACTGCCGGCGACCTCAGTAGCGCTGCCCTGGTTGCCCACCGGCCCGCATGGGCCCGATGCGCGCGGACGTGACGGCAGCCGCCCACACCAGAGGCGAATGCCCCTCGTCCCTCTTGTCGTTGGGGTTGTGGCCGGGGGTGAGTGGGCGGTCTGCCGGCGTGGAAGGCGGGAAACCCTGCGACGGCGCAACGGTGTTGGGCCGGTCTGCAGGGTTTTCCGCCACGAGTCTGCGTCTGGACCCTGCAGATGCCCCGGCTGACGGCCTGCAGGACACGGGCGGCCGGCTACTACGGGACAGGCGGTGTTGCACGAGGAAGCAGGCTGGGATGGCAGCGCGCAGGCGGCGGGGGAGTACGCCCCGAAGCGGCGGCCGCGATGCGCCGGCGTACGGGGCGAAGGAGCGAATGGCCCAGCCTTTGCGGGCAGCAGGCGGTACTCAGACACTGACCTCGATCGCGAAAGGCCTGGCCGCTCCGGCGCTGATCCTGGCCGTCCTCCTGGGCATCATTTACCTGCTGGGCAAATCCCATTGGTGACTGCCTCCATAGCCAGGACGTTTTCCAATCCTCACTGAAGGGCCCATCAGTGGACGAACGACCGCGGGATCGGCCAAGGCGGCAAGGCTGACACTTGACTCGCGCACGCTGGAATGAGTTGGCGTTCTGGAACAAACGAACTCGGTGAGGGCTCCTGGGAGCGCTGCCGTGGTCGCACCAGCATCAATGAGTCCATCATCGGCGGCCAATTGTGCGAAGACGCGGGCAGGCCCGTCGCCGAAGGCGTGCCCGATCTTCTTCCCACGTCTGACGATCGTAGATCACACTCCCACCGGGGCTCTCGAGATTCTCCCGCTCGTCGGCGTATTCGGATTTCAGAGGGAAGAGGGAAACGGAGACCGCAACAGGATGCGGCACCATGCAACTCGGTGTCTGCCCGCCCGAGATGCGAGCAGTTGACGCGTAAATAGCTGAAACGGCAAATGACTTGTATTTGCACATTGTCAGGGGCCTGTTAGGGTGGATCATATGAGTGAGGTAGCAACGAAGTTCTACACGGTAAAGAAGGGCGACAATCTGAACAAGATTGCCGCCATGTACGGTCTGACGCTGGACCAGATTCTGGAGTGGAATCCGGAGATCACCAATCCGGACGTGATTCGGATTGGGCAGCGGGTCCGCGTCTCTGCACCGGAGACGGACGGTGAGTACCAGCCCTTCCCGGGTGCCGACTTCTTCGTGCCCGACACAGGCAGCCCGATCATCGAGGCCATGGGCTACCGCCTCATCGAGGAGGGTTGCTCGGCCTACCCCGGCAGCAGGCCCGACTATCAGTGGAGCGACGCCGACCAGGCCTCCTACGCCAAGTGGCAGCACAAGCTGGGGTTCTCGGGCAAGGACGCGGACGGCATTCCGGGCAAGAAGAGCTGGGACAGGCTCCACGTGCCCGCCGTTCTGACCGAGTGATCAGCCTTCGGACTCCTCGTCGGCTGGGCGGACCGTCACTGATCCGGCGCGGGATGCAGGCCGTGCTGCGGGGGCGAGGGTGGTGCGGCCGGCGGGGGCCGGGGATCCAAGGGCCACGTACCGACTCCAGAACCCTTTGGCCCTGCCCGTCAAACCATTTGGTGAAGAGTTCCTGGGAGTATCCGAAGATGACGGCCCAGGCGATGATCCCGCACCCTGCGGCCGCTCTACCCACATTGGACTGAGACTGCTGTCCGAAGGCCCGCCCCGACCCGTGTAGGCCACCTACCCCCCGGCTGGAGCCTGGGTCTCGGAGACCGGCGACGACGGCAGCATCGTTCTGCCGGCCTCTCGGGGCCTGCACGAAGCCGTGTGCACCGCCTCGACGACGCAGGCCTCATCGACGTCACCCGTGTCGTCTCGACACCGCCCACGTCAGGGCTAAAAAGGGTGCGAACACTCAGGCCCGAGCCCCGTGGACCGGGGCAAGCCGGGTTCCAAGATGCACATCCTGTCGGACGCGAACGGACTGCCCCTTCTCGTCGGCGTCTCGGCCGGCAACACCCACGACAGCGAAGGGCTGAAGCCCATGATCGAGGGCCACCAAACGAGACACGACCCTCACCGCGGCCGGTATTCAAGCCCCAGCGCCCGCAGGCGTACGACCGGCCCGATCTGCGGAAATGGCTACGCGGCAAGCGGATCGGAGTCCGTATCGCCCGCAAGGGCATCGAGTCCGGCGAACGCTTGGGGCGGCGCAGGTGGGTGATCGAGCGCACCATGTCGTGGCTGTCCGGCTACCGCCGCCTCAGCCCCCGCTACACTGGCGCGGCACTCTCGCACGCCACCACCATGAGGGCCAGGATCTCATCCTCACCGTTGACGACCTCCTCGAACACTTCTCTGCGCTGGCGTTGACTCCGACTGCCCAGTGATGGGTCTTCGCCGGCGTCGATGCCGACCCAGACTTGCTTGTGAGGGCCAGGCCGGACGCTCAATCGTCGGGGGGTGGCACCGGCTTGGTCCAGTCCGGGTCCGCCCACCGCCCCGGCTTCTGGGGATCGGGCAGGTCTGGGCGGTACCTGGGGTTCCGCTCCCGGCGCAGCCTGACGCTGGAATGCAGCTCGGCGTCGACGGGCACCGGACGCTTGCGGCGGCCCGCGAGGATCCACAGTGGGCCGTTGTCATGGACCGCGGCGCAGGCGAAGTCCTCGGTGACCGCGCAGACGGTGTCGTAGGCCTGAGGACGGAACGCCAGGTTCTGGGAGACACCGTCAGTGATCCACTTCAGAGGGATCGTCGAGAGCAGGGGATCCCCCTCGGCATGAGCGAAGGTGCCACCGACATCCGAGTGCACCCCCGCGAACCAGACCTCCTCGACAGTGCCCTGACGTGGTGCCGGGCGGGGCGTCACCAGGAACTCGTGGTAGGGGCGACGGGTCTCGTCGAGCGACACGGCGTGCCGGACGCGGGCCGCGTTCGGCAGTTGGTGGGTGTACGGCCAGTGCAGACTCCCCACGCGTAGTAGTCCGGCCGCCTTCACGGTGTCCCAGACACCGAGATAGGCCACGGGCAGTGCGTGGTGCGAGACCTGGCGCGGACTGTTCTGCTTCACTTGCGCCCACAGCGGCTCGTTCTCGGTGCGCCGGCAGAACGCGTGCGAGAACCGTGCGACCTCCTCCTCGCTCCGGTCGATGTCGTGGTTGAAGGCGTACTTCGACACGGCGTACGGGACGAGGTTCTCCGAGCCCGGACGCATGAGGCCGGGCTTGTTGAGCATGCCGACGAGCGCCCTGGCGGTGTAGGCGCCACGGCTGAAGCCGAACACGTACACCTCGTCGCCAGGCTGCCAGTGCCGCATGAGGTACGTGTACGCCTCGGCGAGATTGGTTCTCAGCCCGCTGCCGAAGGCGAGCCCCCACAGGCGGGACAGCCGGCGGCCGACCGGCCCGTGGGCGGAGCCCGACGACAGAGTTCCGACCCCGGGGTCGTAGTAGACGAGCTGGCGTGCCGGATCGTCCGTGTCCAGCATCTCCACCAGCCTGACCACATTGGTGGGGTGACTTGCGCCCACCTGGTTGCCCGTCCCGTCCAGGCACACGACGATCGCGCGAGGCATGTCGCTGCTCCCTTCTAACGGGTGGACAGCGGGTCGGCAGCAGTGTCTCGCCCGGAGTCGACCTGCTGAGCGAACGCCTGCATGGCCACATCGCTGTTGGCCGGCAGGACGGCCATCAGGCCACGGTCCTGCGCCTCGGCGATCGTCGAGGCGGCGGCGCTGCCCTCGGGGACGAAGGCCAGGCGGACGTGCCCGTCACCGGACCCGCGGCGGTCCACCGGTGTGACGGCGCCGTGGGTGCCGTCGGGCAGAGTCACCCACAGCTGGAAGTCGTCGTACCGGACGAAGTCCGCGGCCTTCACCGGCCATGGGTAGTGGTGCTCACCGGGCACGCTGGGAAGGATGCCCTGGTGGTTTCCCCGGCTCAGCGGCACGCAGGCATTGAACAGGGAGTCGGTCCACGCCTCAACCCCGTCGGCATCCTTGATTGGTGTGCGCAGGAGAGCCTCGGCCTCCTCGTAACCCAGTTCCGCCAGCGCGGGCAGAGTCAACGGGAAGGCGTCCACCAGTTCTGCGGCTTCCTGCCGGAGTCGGTCGACCTTCGCGGGGTCCGCGCAGAACTGCATGCTCCACTCGATGCCGACGCGAGCCCGGTACATACGCCAACCCCCGGACCCCTTGACCCACAGGCTGCCCCCGTGGTGCATCTCCCAGTGCTCGGGAGCGCCCGGCCCCGCCCCAGGGTCGACGGGCCTTGGCCCGTAGGGCAGGTCGGAGTCGTCCATGGAGCCCAGGATCGCGTGCGCGGTCCTCTTGGCGGCGCGGAACTGCGCGGACTCAAAGCGCTTCGGATGTTCGACGAGGCGGATATCCCACGGATGGTTCTCCGATTCGACGCCGCCCAGCGGGAGTTCAGTGTGTGCCATCGATGACCTCCTCAGCCCGGCCCCGCGGGCAGGTCACCGACTCTGAGGGCGGATATCCCCTCGCGGGGCGAAATATCCTTGCTTCCAATGTGCGCCTCGAATCAGGCGATCGCGACTTAAGCGACGGCAGATGCCAGGTCCCGGGTGACTCGGTCAGGGACCGGGACGTGTGGGACTGGACGAGGCGTTCTTGAGATAAGGGAGAGGTCGTGTTGCAACGTCGTCTGCGACCTGGCGCCGGTGATCCTCGTGGCGGCCTTCCCCTTCTGGAAGACCATGATCGTCGGCATATTCTGCACGGCCCGCACCACGCCGCCCAAAAGACCACGGCCACGGGCTTCTTGCTCTTGAGGGCGACTCTTTGGAAGTCTGCGTCGGTCATGTTACCAAGATCAGCACCTATGGGGCGGCAGGCTGTCTTCGGCTCGCAGGAGATTCGGATGCTCCAGCGCGGTGCGCACGCACGCGTCCGGCAGCTCCGTCATGCAGCCTACTGAGGCGCACTTCTGGCGTCGTAAGCGATCATGTGTCGCCCGGAAGGGAAGTTGCGAGGGTTCGCCGGGAAACCTAGCCTGAAAAGGAATGGGTCCAATGAGTGACCGGACCGACTGAGGCGACCGAAATGGTCGAACGAACCCGGGCACCAGACCGAACCTCGGCATGGAAGCAGGCAGAGCCCGAAGCTTTCAGTGGCCGCGGAACACCATCACACCGATCCGCTGAAGGCCCCGCGGAAGCCCGCTACCGGAACGACTGCCTGGCCAACAGCTCCGCCCTGCGGCTGCCGCGGAGCGAGGCACAGGGTCGGCCACTGGATGTGCCCGTGCCCGCGGCCATGGAGGCGCAGCTGCGCGCGGATCTTCCCGTGTGCGGGTGCACACCGGTCGCTTGGGCGGCGTCGGCCGACGCTCTGTCCGCCAAGGCTTACACCTTCGGACAAGGACATCGCATTCGGCCCCGCCGATTCCGCCGGACGGCGCCTGCTCACCCGTGAGTTGACCCGCACCGCTGGAGTGCCGACATCGGAGCGCCCGGGCCGGCCGGAGAAGTGAAGGGTGATCCAAATGCCACTGAAGAAGTACGGGGTGCTGGCCGCCCACGTTGTCGACAGGCGCCGGGAAGGGCACAGTGACACCCCGCACTACCAAGTTCACCTTGTCGACGACTCGAACACGCACTACCGCGCTGCCGTCAATGTGCAGTCACAGCAGGCCCCTTCGGAGCTGTTGTACCTGGCTGACGACGACTTCCACCATCCGCTCACCGACATGCTCCCGGTCGCTGGCAGCGGCTGGACCGGGCTGCGGTCCCAACCGGGAGCGTCAAGCCTCGACTTCGTCCGCGGCAACTTGTTCGACCCCGCCAAGATGCGGTTGCTGCCCCCGGACCTGCCGGGTTCTGACAACGACCTTGCCGACCTGTTGGATCACTACATCCAGCGGGCGATCAACGACCCAGCCGTCTGCCTGTACGCCTTCGGCCAGCGTTGGGGTCGGGAAGAAGGCAAGCCGGACAAGATCTTCGGGTTCGAGCCCGGCAACGGCGTCCATGACATCCACATGAACCAGGGCAACAGCGGCCGGTTCCGCGGTGACGACGGGGTCTGGCAGGACGGCGGACTCCTGCTGCACCTACCCGGGGAGTCCCGTTGGATCGGGATCTTCCTGGCCTTCCAGTCCCAGGCATGGCATACGGACGACACCAACGGCCACGCCATCGAGACCGCCCCCCGCCGCACCGACGAGGGACGAGGCCCTGTGCGGATTGTGGCTGCCCTGGTCGATCCCCTCGGTCCTGGACAGGAGAGCGAAACCGTCACCCTGATCAACACCTCCCGCACCTCCGTCAGTCTCACGAACTGGCAGCTCGCGGATCAGGAGAAGTGCAAGCTCCCCTTGCCCGACGTCAGCCTTGAGCCCGGCGCGACCCTGACTGTCCCCGGTTCCGGTGACTTCCGCCTGGGCGACGCCGGAGGGGCCATCACCCTCCTCGGCCCGGACGGCCTCAAGGTGCACGGCGTTTCCTACACCGCCCAGCGAGCTGAGCCGAAGGGTGAAGCGGTCACCTTCTGACGGGGGACCGGCGGCCCCTGCTCATGGCCGGGCCGATCGACCGTGCGGGCACCGCGATGGCGCAGGTCGACGATTCCGGCCGGCCGGAGCGGGCGGTGAGGGTGAGTTCGTAGGCCAGCAGCCGACGGCCGGTCGCATCCCGGGCTTCCATCGAAGCGAGGACCCGCACCGTGGTGCCGTCGGCCGGCACCTGCTGCGTGGCGGCCGCGGTGTCCTCGATGGCCGACACCTGCTTCAGGGAGAGGGCCGTGTACGGGGCCGGGGGAGACGGGCGACAGCTCCACACCGGGCGCGAGGTAGCGGCTCACCTCGCCGGCGCCGGTCAGGTAGGCGGTGAGGAACTCCCCGACAGTGGACGTCAGTTTCTCCTTCGGGGACGGTCACGGCGTAGGGCGAGGTGGCAGCGGGGGGCAGGCCGGGCCGGCGACCCGGCCGGGCGTACCGGTCCCGGTGAATGTGGTGAACGTGGTGTTGGCGGTCACCGGGACGGTGTAGTAGCGCAGCCGCCCGTCGGTGTTCTGCCCAGCCAGGGTCACCGACCACACGCGGGGCCTGCGCGGGATGCTGCGCGCCGCTGTCACCGGCGGCGCGGCCGGGTACATGGGTGGCCGGCTCGGGCAGCTCGGCGTCGGGTGCCATCGACTGTGCAAGCCGCGCCTGCGTACTTTTGGGATCGTCCGCGTTACTGTCAAGCCAGAGGCCGACGAACAGCTGCGCATAGCCCGCCGGCCGGCGGGGCCGGCTAGGCGACAACGGCCTTCAGATAGCGGTCGCCGGCTCCGAAATGTCAGACGTCAGCCCCAGTCCGCCGGTCGGATCGTGTTCGGCAGGTGGCTGCGGAGGAGCCGGACTCGGCATCGTGGGCGGGATCCTCGCGGCGGTGGAAGTCTGCGTTCCAGGCCTATTGGAAGGCTAGCTTTGCAAAGCGAATCTTGCAAGGCTAGCCTTCTAATATGACTTCGCGAGCATCGGACGGCCGCGCCGAAAACCTTGAGCCGGACCCCGCACTGATCGGGGTGGCCACTCGGCTGCGGATCAGCATCGGCGCGTTCAGGCGCCGCAGTCATGAAGCGCTGAGCGAGGGCGACTTGACGGGCCCGCAGCTGACGGCACTCTCGCGGCTCGAACGGCTGGGTGCGGTCACCACCGCGGAACTGGCCAGGCGCGAGCAGATCACTCCCCAGGCGATGGGCGCCACCGTCGCGGTCCTGCAAGGCCGTGGGCTGGTGGCCCGTACCGCCGATCCCGCTGACGGGCGCCGTCAGCTGCTCACGGTCACCGAGGCCGGCCGGACCGTGCTGAGTTCCGAGCGCAGCGTCGTCGCCGACACGATGGCCGCGGCGATGGCGACGTCCTTCACTGCCGAAGAGATCGCGACTCTCGACGCGGCGGCGCCGCTGATCGAGCGGCTGGCCGACCTGTTCTGACCAGCGACCGTGATCATCGAGCCCCACCCCGAGGAACGGAGGGCATGCCGTGAACGAGCCGGAGTCCGATGTCGTCGCAAGCGCCCGGAGCGAGGCGGGCGGTGCCGCGCGTCCGTTCTCCGGGCGGTTCACTGCACCGTTGTTGATCGGCTCGGCGCTGAATCCGATCAACAGCTCACTGATCGCTACCGCGCTGGTACCGCTCGCCGTCAGCCTGCACGTCCGGGTCGGGCAGACCGCAGCCCTGGTGACCGCACTGTATCTGGCCAGCGCCATCGCCCAGCCCACGGCCGGCAAGGCCGCCCAGGTGTTCGGTCCACGACGGGTCTTTCTGGCCGGAATCGTGCTGGTGGGGGCCGGCGGCACGGTGGGCGGCCTCGCGCAGGACCTGATCACGCTGCTCATCAGCAGGGTCCTGATCGGTCTCGGCACCTCCTGCGCCTACCCGACGGCGATGTTGCTGATCCGCGGCCGTGCCCGCGACGCCGGCCTCGACGAACCGCCCGGCAACGTCCTCGGCGCACTGCAGATAGCCGGCACCGCCACGGCGTCGCTGGGACTGCCCGTCGGCGGTCTCCTGGTCGGTGCCCTGACCTGGCGGTCGGTCTTCTTCCTCAACGTGCCGGTAGCACTGGTCGCCCTGGCCGCGACACTGGCCTGGATCCCCCCTGACAGCCCCACCGGCCGTGACCACACCCCGCGTGGCGTCGCCTCCGCCCTCGACGTGCCGGGCATCCTCGGTTTCGGCGCGACGATGACCGCACTGCTGGTGTTCCTCTACGACCTCCCCGTCGTGCACTGGTATCTGCTGGGCATCGCGATGGCAGCGGGAGCGGCGCTCGCGGTCTGGGAGTTGCGTGCCGCCACCCCGTTCCTCGACGTGCGCCTGCTCGCGGCCAACCGCGCTCTGACCCGGACCTATCTGCGTTTCGGCCTGGCAATGCTGTGCGTGTACATCGTGCTCTACGGGCTCACGCAATGGGCCGAGGCCGTACGTGGCCTGTCCGAGAGCGCATCCGGGCTGCTCCTGCTCCCCATGACCCTGGTGTCCGCGGTGGTCATCTCGCCGGTGTCGCGACGCAATCTCATACGAGGACCGCTGATCGCCGCCGCGCTGATGTGCACGGCGGGGTCGGCGGGCGTTCTCCTGCTGACCTCCTCCACCTGGATCGGCCTGTTCGTTGCCATCACCGTTGTGTTCGGCATCTCGATGGGCGCCGCTTCAGCCGGCAACCAGACCGCCCTGTACGACCAGGCTCCCGCTCAACAACTCGGCAGCGCCTCGGGTCTGCTGCGCACCTTCGCCTACATGGGCTCGATCGCATCCTCGGCCATCACCGGCATCGTGTTCCACACGCACGTGACCGACTACGGCCTCCACCAGATCGCCTGGATCATGGTCGGCATCAGTGCCGCCCTGATCATCATGAGTGTGGCCGATCGCTCGCTGCCCCCGCGACCCCGACGCTGACAGCGGCCACGTGCCGTCCGTCATCCGCTGGACGACGCTCACGACCTGTCCAGGCGGCGCACGTCCTCCTCGGTCCATTTCCGGGTGTCGCGGGGCTGGGTGTAGGGCTCCATGTGGGGCGGCATGCCGCCGGCGATCGCCCGTTGCCGTACGGTCTCCGCGTCGAACTCGAGGCCGAGCAGGATCGCGAGGTTGCTGATCCACAGCCAGATGAGGAAGACGACGACGCCGGCCATGGTGCCGTACGTCTTGTTGTAGGAGGCGAAGTTGGCGACGTAGAAGGCGAAGCCGGCGGAGGCGAGCAGCCAGATCAGCAGGGCCAGGAAGCTGCCCGGAGTGATCCACTTGAACCCCTTCACGCGCGCGTTGGGCGTGGCCCAGTACAACAGCGCGATCATGACCGTGACGAGGACCGCCAGCACGGGCCACTTGGCGATCGACCACACCGTCAGGGCGGTGTCGCCGACCCCGAGCGCTGTGCCCGCCTTGCGGGCCAGCGCGCCGGTGAAGACCACGATCAGGGCGCTGATCACGGCGAGCACCAGCAGGACGGCCGTCAGTGCGACCCGCACGGGGAGGATTTTCCACACCGGGCGGCCCTCGGGCATGTCGTAGACGGCGTTGGCGGCGCGGGTGAACGCGGCGACGTAGCCGGATGCCGACCACACCGCCAGGACGATGCCGACGATCGCCATGACCGATCCGAGACCGGCGTTGTTCTGCAGCTGCGAGACAGCCCCGGTGATGATGGTGCGGGCGGAGCCCGGGGCGAACTGCTGCAGGTTCTTCAGCACCGTGTCCGTGGCCGACTTGCCGGCCAGGCCGAGCAGCGACACCAGCACCAGCAGGGCCGGGAACAGCGACAGCAGACCGTAGTACGTCAGCGCCGCGGCCCGGTCGGTCAGCTCGTCGTCCTTGAACTCCCGCAGGCTTTTCCTCAGCACCGCGCCCCAGGCCGTCCTCGGCAGCTGTGTCGGCGCGCCTGGTGCGTGCCGCTCCACCGCGGGATCGGGGCCGGCCTCCTCGGGCGGCGGGGCTTCACGCTCGGGAGCCTCGTTGCGTCCGTGATGTTCTTTTCGTCCTGGAATATGCATTTTCATGCCCAGTGGGTACCCCTACACACCCACCTAATCAGGGCGCGGTCCCCCGATCCGGCGAGCGGGGTGACCGCGATGGGTCAGGGCTGCTTCCGAGTGGCCCGGTGGAAGGGTGAGCCACCGACCTCGCGTCATGGGTCGGGCGGCCCGACTGGTCTGCGCGGCATTGGCGCCAGCCGCAGCCGCCTCGGCGGCCGTCATCGCCCTGCTCGCCGTCCTCCCGGCCGTCGGGTCTGCGCGCCGCTCCTCGGAGTTTGGGTCTTTCATCGACAGCCTCGATCCGGGTATCGATTTCATTCCCCAGCAGGCCGTGGAACCTGGGTCGTCCGAACTCGTAATTTTCGAGGCGGCAGCTTTTCCGACCTGCGGATGGGAGTAATGGACGAGATACACCTGGCACGTTCCAGCCGCTTCATTGTCACCAGCGTGTCGTCGGACGCACACATGTGGAACCTCGTCTTCTTACAGTTACTGCTGGAAGAACGGGGTGGGGAGGTGATCAACCTCGGTGCCTGCGTCCCGGACGACGTGATCCTGGCCGAGTGCCGCAAACGCCGCCCTCACGCGCTGGTCGTGAGCACCGTCAACGGCCACGGCCACCTCGACGGACTCCGGCTCATCAGGCGGATCCGGAACGACCCCGAACTGGCCGGTCTACGGGTGGTGATCGGCGGGAAACTCGGCATCCGCGGAGCCGAGAACGCACGGTTCGGTGCCGAGCTCGTGGCCGCCGGATTCGACGCGGCATTCGAGTCGGAGGCCGGACTGGCCGAATTCGACGCCTTTCTCAGAGCGCTCGAGGAACGTCCTTCCCGCCAACTGGAAGAACGCCGTTCCCGTGAACTCGCAATGTCGGGAAAGGGGATATGAGATGAACGCCGGACCTGTGCCTTCACCCGTGCCCGCACCCGCAGCCCCTGCGCTCAGCCGCTTCGCCCGCTACGTCAGACGCAGCCACGAACAGGGCCGGCTGGTGGTGCAGCCGCGGATGGGGTTCGCCGACACGGCGACCATGCGCAGAGGGCTTCAGGCCGTCAGAGCCGTGCACGGCGCGTCCGTGGGGACCGTCACCGTCGACAGCTACACCCGGGTCAACGACCACGACTGCGCCCGGCGGGCGCTGGAACGGGGGGACGACCTCAACGGATACCCGGTCGTCGCCCAGGGCGAGGAGGAGACCCGGCGGCTGCTGAGCGGCGTGGCCGGTGACGACTTCCCCGTCCAGTTCCGGCACGGCTCCGCCCTGCCGAGGCAGTTGTTCGCCGCGCTGGCCCGCGTCGGCGCCGACGCCACCGAGGGTGGCCCGGTGTCGTACTGCCTGCCCTACAGCCGCGTGCCGCTGCCGCAGGCCACCAAGGCCTGGGCCGAGTGCTGCCGCATACTGGCCGACCGGCCCGAGCCGATGCATCTGGAGAGCTTCGGCGGCTGCATGCTCGGTCAACTGTGCCCGCCGAGCCTGCTGATCGCGCTGAGCGTTCTGGAGGGGATGTTCTTCCGCGAGCACGGCCTGCGGAGCATCTCGGTGAGTTATGCGCAGCAGACCAGCTCGGAGCAGGACCTGGAGGCGCTGGCCGCGCTGCGCCGGCTTGCCGCGCAGTGGCTGGGGGACGACGCCGACTGGCACGTGGTGCTCTACACGTACATGGGTGTCTTCCCGAAGACACCACTGGGCGCCTACCGGATGCTGGAGGACAGCGTCCGCCTCGCGGTGCGCAGTGGCACCGAGCGGCTGATCGTGAAAACCGCGGTGGAGGCCTACCGGATCCCCACCATCGAGGAGAACGTCGACGCCCTGGAGTTCGCCGCCGCCGTGGCGGCCGACGAGCGTCGCCGGGCGCCGGCCGGGCAGGATCTCAGGCAGACCGGCATCTACGAGGAGGCGCAGCGGCTGATCACGTCGACGCTGCACTTCGGCGACGACGTCGGCTCCGCGCTGGTGGGCGCCTTCGCCCGCGGCCACCTGGACGTGCCCTACTGCCTGCACCGGGACAACGCCAACCGCTCGCGGGCCGCCATCGACCCGACGGGCACCCTGCGCTGGTCCGAACCGGGAGCGATGCCCGTGGCCGTGTCGGACGGCCACGGCGCCACCGCGGTGACCGCGCGTTCGCTGATCGACATGCTGGGCTACAACGAGCGTCGCTTCGACCGTGAGGAACTGGTCGGCGCGACGGCGAGGGGGATGCTGTGACGACGACTGTGGTACGCGAGGACGTCGCGACGCTGGACACGGTGCGCGAGCGGGGCGCCGTACAGGCGGTGGTCAGCCAGGGGATCCGCGGCCTGTCCGTGCCGGACGGGCGCGGATCGTACAGCGGGCTGGACGCGGACATCGCTCGGGCGGTGGCCGCCGCAGCGCTCGGTGACCCGGCCGCCGTGGAGTGGCTGCCGACGGATCCCGCCGAGCGGCTGACCCGTCTCGTCTCGGGCGCCGCGGACGTGGCCACCTGCAACCTGTCGTGGACGCTCGGTCGTGAGGCCGCCCATCCCGTGCTGTTCGCCGGGGTCACCTGTTACGACGGGGAGGGCTTCCTCGTCCGTGCGGTGGAGGGGATATCGAGACCGGAGCAGCTCGCCGGGCGGCGGGTGGCCATCCAGGCGGGCACCACGACCGCGGACAACCTGGCGGCGTGGTTCGGTGCGCGCGGCCTGGAGGTCGAGGCCGTCGCCTACGCGACTCCCGCCGAGGCGCTCGCCGGTTACGTGGACGGCGGTAGCGCGGCCTACGTCCTGGACCGCATCGCGCTGGCCGGCGCACGGGCCACCCTGCCGCGCCCGGCGGACCATGTGGTGCTGGAGACCGCGATCTCCCGCGAGCCGATGGCACTCGCAGTCCGTGACGACGATCCGGGCTGGTTCCGAGTGTGCCGGTGGGTACTGCAACTCCTCGTCGGCGCGGAGGCGGCCGTCCGCGAGGGCGGCACGGCACGGTCCGCCGCCGACCTGGCGGACCGGCACGGCCGCCTGCTCGGTCTCGGCAGTGGCTGGGCGCACCGCGTCCTCGACGCCGTCGGTACCTATGGCGACGTCTACGAGCGCAATCTCGGCCCGGCCTCCGGCCTTGACGTCACTCGCGGCGCCAACGCCCTGTGGATCGACGGAGGCCTGCACTATCCGCTGCCCCTGCACTGAGCCGCACAGAAGAGTTCCGCCTGGTCAGGGGCCCCATCGAGAGCCTTGATGCGGGCATCGAATTCGTTCCCCAGCAGCACGTGGACCGGGCCGCGCCCCAGCTCGTAGCTTCGTTGCATCGGCCCGGTCACCTCGAACCGGGGCCCCACCCATTGCCCGACCTTCCCACCCGAAGCAGGAGTATGTCATGAGCGCATCAGAAACGCGCCGTCCGGAGACGCGCGGCGCGATCGAACTGACGGCGGCGATGCTGCTGTCCGGCACCATCGGCGTCTTCGTCGTCGAGTCGGGCGCCTCGCCGTTCAACGTGGTCTTCTACCGGTGCGTGTTCGGCACCCTCTTCCTCAGCCTGTACTGCGTGGCCCGCGGCTTCTTCAAGAACCACGGGTTCACCCCGAAGAAGCTGGCCCTGGCCGCGCTCGGCGGCGTGTTCATCGTCTTCAACTGGGCCTTCCTGTTCGAGTCCTACGGCAAGACGTCGATCTCGGTGGCCACGGTCGTCTACCACACCCAGCCGTTCTTCGTGGTCCTGCTCGGGGCCGCACTGTTCAAGGACCGCATCACCGCACACAAGGCGGGGTGGCTGATCGTCGCCTTCCTCGGGCTCATCCTCGTCTCGGGCATCTCCTCGTCCGACCTCTCCGGCGACAGCACCTACCTGGTGGGTGTCGGCTACGCCCTGCTCGCCGCCCTCTTCTACGGCCTGTCGACGATCATCACCAAGCGCGTGACCGGCGTGAAGCCCCACCTGGTCGCCCTGGTCCAGGTCACGCTCGGCATCCCGCTGCTGCTGCCCTTCACCCACCTCGGCCAGAGCGCGCACTTCGGCAGCGGCTGGGCCTGGCTCGTCGGCCTGGGCTTCATCCACACCGGCGTGATGTACGTGCTGATGTACTCCTCGTACCAGAAGCTGCCCACCTCCAAGATCGCCGTCCTGGCCTTCGTCTACCCGGCCGCCGCCATGGTCTGCGACTGGGCCGTCTACGGACACCACGTCACCTGGGTGCAGGCGCTGGGCATCCCGCTCATCGTCGCGGCCTCCCTGGGCATCAACCTCGGCTGGCGCCCCCGCCTCCGCCCCGCCACCACCCAGACCGACTCCACCCAGACCGCCTCCCTGCAGCCGGCCGCCACGTCCGGCAAGCGCACCACCGTCTGACCCCACGCCGTCCGACGCTCATGCCCGAGCCCGTCTGAGAGGACCCCTCGCCATGCCCCGCGTCACCGACCCGAACGCACCGCGCATAGCGGTGGTCGGCGCCACCGGAGTCGTCGGCACCACCCTGCTGGAACTCATCGAGGAGCGCGGCTTTCGCTACCGCGACCTGCACCTGGTCGCCTCGGCCCGCTCGGCCGGCCGCGAGATCACCGTCGAGGGCCGCCGTTACCGGGTGCACGACCTGGACGGCTTCGACTTCGCCGGCACCGATGTCGCCTTCTTCTCCGCCGGCGCCCGCGTGAGCAGCACCTTCGTACCCAAGGCCGTCGCCCGAGGCACCCTGGTCATCGACAACACCAGCGCCTTCCGGATGAACCGCGACACCCCGCTCGTCGTCCCCCAGGTCAACGCGCACGAACTTGACGCGCGCCCGGACAGCGGCATCATCGCCAACCCCAACTGCTCCACCATCCCCCTGGTGCGCCTGCTGAAGCCGGTACAGGAGCGCTGGGGCATCCGCCAGGCGGTGGTCAGCACCTACCAGGCGGCCTCCGGCGCGGGCTACTCCGGCATCGACGAGCTGCGCGCCGGTGCCCGCGCGGTCCTCGACGACCCCCACAGCACCGGCGTCACCGGGACCTTCAGCCCCTCGCTCGCCTTCGACGTCATCCCCCGCATCGACCGCCTCCTCGACGACGGCTTCACCTTCGAGGAGCAGAAGATGCTCCAGGAATCCCGCAAGATCCTCGGGCTTCCGCACCTGGACGTCACCACCACCTGCGTGCGCGTGCCCGTGGCCAACAGCCACTCCGAGGCCGCCTGGATCGAGTGCCACCAGCCCGTCGACCGGGCCGAGTTGGTCCGGCTGCTCGCCGAGCAGGACGAGGTCACCGTCCACGACCTCGACAGGCCCGGCGCGTTCCCCACGCCGCGCACCGCCTGCGACCCCAACCGCGTGCACGTCGGCCGCGTCCGCGTCCTCGCCCACAACCCGCGCGGCTTCTGGCTGTGGATCGTCGCCGACAACGTCCGTATCGGCGCCGCCCTCAACGCGCTGCAGATCGCCGAGGCCCTGACCGAGCGAGGTGTGCTGTGAATGACTACGCCGTCCTGAAGTTCGGCGGCTCCACCTTCCCCGACCTCACGGCCTACGCAGATCTCGCCGCCGCCCTGCGCCGTCGGGCCGAGGAGGAGCAGCGGCCGATGGCCGTGGTGGTCAGCGCCATGCCGGGCGAGACGGAGAAGCTGCGCGGCCAACTCCACGAGGTCAACCCGCAGCCGGAGGACGCCACCGTCGCCGGACTGCTCACCCTCGCCGACACCGTCAGCGCCCAGCTCCTGGCCGCCGCCCTGCACCGCGCCGGCCTCACCGCCACCGTGCTCGCGGGCCATCAGCAGGGCCTGGTCACCGACAGCACGTTCATGTGGGCCAAGGCGACGCGGCTGGAGGCCGAACCACTGCGGCGGGCTCTCGACAAGCACCAGATCGTCCTCATCCCCGGCGGCCAGGCGGCCGACGCGCAGGGCCGCCCCACCTGGCTCGGCAAGAACAGCTCCGACCTGTCGGCCGTCCTGGTCGCCGCCGCACTCGGCACCGACCGGGTCGAGATCCACTCCGACGTCGACGGCATCTACAGCGCCGACCCCAACATGGTCACCGGCGCCCGCTTGATCCCCGAGGTCACCTACGACACCGCCGCGTTGATGTCGCTGTACGGGGCCAAGGTCCTGCACCGCAGGTCGGTGCGGACCGCCAAACAGCACGGCATCACGCTGATCTGCCGCCACAACCGGGCCCCCTTCCCCTTCGGCACGGTCATCGCAGGCGACGGCGGACCTGCCGCCGGTGTCGTCGCCAACACCAAGTCCAGGATCCTCGCCTACGCCACCGCTGCCGACGCCGACCTCGCCCACAGCGTCTTCCACACCGAAGGCATCGACACCGTACGGCTGGAGGACGGTCCGCACCTGATGGTCGTCGGCGGCTACCTCGACATCGACCGCTTCCACCGGCTGCACGACCTGCCCCGGGCCCGGACGGTGGGCATCCCGGTCACCGAGATCACCGGCAGCCGGGCCACCACCCACATCGCCGCCGACGCCGAGCAGGCCCACCGGCTCGCGCAGAAACTCCACGACGCCCTGCCCGAACCGTCCGAGCCGGCCCTCGGGCTCCGGGCCCTGTAAGTCACCTCTGTTTTCGAAAGGAGACATCACGATGACCGCGACCACCGTCGAGAGCAGCACCTCCGCACCGCAGACCTTGGACCTGATCGAACTGCCAGACGGCGTGCGCGACTCCATCGGACGAGCCCTGGCCGCCGAACCCGATCCGACGCGGGACATCGACCGGGCCATGGCCCGCTACCACCAGATCTTCGCCACCCTGCCGACCGAACTGCTCCAGCGCATCCTCGACTTCGGCCGTCACAACGACACCGCCGGCGTCGGTTACGTACGCAACCTCCCCACCGATCCCGAACTGCCCGCCACGCCCGCGGACGGCGGCCCGGCCACCGACAAGAAGACCTTCGTGGCCGAGGGCGTCCTGCTGGGCTTGTCCGGCCTGCTCGGCGAACCGGTGGGCTTCCTCACCGAGAAGAACGGGCAACTCGTCCATGACGTCATCCCCGTCGAGGGCGGCGCGATGACCCAGACCAACCAGGGCTCGACCGTCTTCCTCAACTTCCACAACGACATCGTTCACGACGCCATAGGCCGCTACGACGTCAGCAACCCCGACTTCCTCGTCCTCAGCTGCCTGCGCGCCGACCACGAAGGCATCGCCGCCACCCACTACGCGGACGCCCGGGACATCGTCAGGGCCCTCGACTCCCGCACCCTTCAGTTGCTGCGCAGCCCGCTGTTCCGGCTCAACGCCCCCGGCAGCTACGTCCGCGACGTGGCGGGCGGCAAGGAGGTCCTCTCCGACCCGGTCGCCATGATCAGCGGGCCCGAGCAGTTCCCGGAGATCTCCTCCTCCGCCAACGGCGTGCGCGCCATGACCACCGCCGCCGAGGCTGCCCTGGACCGTCTCCAGGCCGCGTGCCGGGAGACCGCCCACCAGGTCCACCTGCGCCCCGGTGAGGCCCTGCTGATCAACAACCGCAAGGGCCTGCACGCCCGCACGCCGTTCACCGCCCGCTACGACGGCGCCGACCGCTGGCTCCAGCGCACCTACGTGCGCCGCAGCCAGTGGACCATCCGCTACCGGCAGTCCGACGGCGACCGGCGCGTCCACTTCTGATCCCCTGCGCCGCTGGCGTGAAACGGAGGGCCGGGCCACCCGGCCCTCCACCCGTTCGCTGTGCCAGACACCAGGAGAAGGATCACCATGGACGTCATGACGGCCGTACTGAGCCGCCGCAGCGCCCACAGTCTCGTCGAACCCGCCCCCGGCGACGAGGAGTTCGCCCACCTGCTCAGCGCCGCGGCCACCGCCCCCGACCACGGCAGGCTCCGCCCCTGGCGGTGGATCCTGGTGCGGGGAGAGGGACGTACGGCCCTGGGCCGCTGCTTCGCCGGCCACAGCCCGTCCTCGGACGCACAACGCCACCGGACCGAGGCCAAGACCCACCGCGCACCACTGCTCGCCACCCTGGTCTTCACGCCCGTCGCCGGCCATCGGGTGCCCGAATGGGAGCAGTTGGCCGCCACCAGCGCGATGACGGGCTGTCTGATGCTCCTGCTGCACGCCCGTGGCTACGGCAGTATCTGGCGCACCGGCAGATTCACCGAATCCGCGGACGTTCGCCGGCTGCTGGGACTGCGGGCCGGCGAACGCCTGCTCGGCTGGCTCTACATCGGCACGGCGAAGGAGGCACAGCCGCACCGGCTGCGGTTGCCGGACGACGTCAGCGACCGGATCACCGTGTTCGCGCCCGAACCGGCGAGCGTCTGAGCCCCGTCGCCGGGCTGACGCGTCACACGGACGCGGCCAGCGGCTGCTCCTCCTGCATCAGCCGCACCGCCTGGTCGATGAACAGTTTCAGTTCCCGCGACAGCCGTCGTCCGCTGCGCCACGCCAACTGGGTGTACACGGCGAACGGAACGTCCCAGGGCAGTGCCGTCAGCTCGCCCTTGTCCACTTCCGCCGCGACGGTCACCAGCGGAAGCAGCGCGATCCCCAGCCCGGAGATCACACCCCTCTTGATCGCCTCGATGGTGCCGAACTCCAGGAACGACACCGTCTCCGCCCCGCGAAGCTCCTCCTCGAACAGATCCCGGTAGGCACACCCCGCCTCGGTCGTCAGGACCGACGTCGCCCGCAGGTCCTCCAGGGACAACGTCCCGCGTGCTGCCAGCGGGTGCCTGGGGGAGGAGACGAGCACCAGCGGCTCGGGTGCCAGCACGACCGTCTCCAGGCCCTGGTGCCGGGTCTCCTGCTCCATGAGGAAACCGATGTCGAAGGTGCCCTGGCGCAGCGCGTGGCAGGTCTCGGCACACAGACTCGGGCGCAACGACAACTGCACCTTCGGATACCGGTGGTGGAAGAACTCCAGCAGCGGCGGCATCCGATAGGAGGTGATGCTCTCCATCGTGCCGACCGTCAAGGTCCCCGCCGGGCCGTCCCCACCGGCCACGTCCGCCCGTGCCGCCTCGGCCAGCTCCAGGATCTGCTCCGCGTACTCCAACAACTTCTCACCGGCGGGCGTCAACCGGATCCGCCCACCGAGCCGGTCGAACAACTCTGTCCCCAGCGACGACTCCAGACCACGAATCTGCGTCGTCACGCTCGATTGCGCGTAGCTGAGTTCCTCTGCGGCGCGAGTGAAGCTCAGCAGCGTCGCGACCTTCTGGAAGGTCACTAACTGACGTATCTCCATCCGTTCATCCCTTTACGATGTGAACGAAACGCCGGGAGGATCATGCCTCCGACATGTGCCTCCACGCAGCACCCGCAAAAGCGACAAAGCTATAGATAGATTATCAGTTGAAACAGTAAGCAACGTGATTTCTGTCACCATCCAACATCCGCGTGGACGCACGACCCACCACCATGCGAAGAGCGCCCCGCCAGGCAGTCGGAGCCGCACCTCCGAGGCGGGCCTCGCGGGCATGACCGACGCTGCCGGCCTACTCGCGATTCACAGAGTCAGGTAGGGACGAACATGAAGAGTGCGCCAGCTGTTCTCCGAAACACGATCAATCGACCGATCGCCTTGCTGCGTTGAGGCGGGCTTCGGCTGGGTCGGCAGCGGACGAGTTCGCGGCTGCCGAGTGCACTGTCGTCGGTAAGCCTCTAGCGATGGCGTGCGCGGAGATCGCCTACGACGCCGACTCTCTTCGAAGTGGTGGGAGAGGATCTCGTAGTGCTGGCCGGGGTACTCCATCACTTCTTTCGGCTCGGGGATTCGGTCGTACATCTCACGGGCCTCCTCCACGGGGGGCCACGGTGTCCTGGGCGGCGGCGACCCGTGAGCCCGTCGGCAGGGGACATCCCGCGATCTCGGTGTCCCGGCCGGTGACCCGGGTGAAGGACCGCAGCGGATTCTCCAGGCGGATCACCTCGTTGACTGATAGTGGTCTCCAACGAAGGGCCGAAATAGTCGATCATGAGGGCCGGGCACTGTTCCATGGACACCTCCCCGCGGTCGGCCGCCGCGAGCAGGTCGTGCGCGAGGGACCCGGGGATCGTGCGTCGCTCCGCCACGAGGGCGCCGAGGTACTCCGCGAGTTCGACGGTCATCGGTACGGCGGCCGCGCCCCGTTCCGATGGCGGGACGCCGACTTCCAGGCGGGCGACGGCCCATTCGATGGGCCGGTGACGGCAGTCCTCGGGTACGCCCACGCAGTCCGGGACGACCGACATGGGCATGGCCTGGGCGATGTCGGTGACTGCGTCGAGGACGTCGTCCCGCTCCAGCAGTGCGGTCACCAGCGCATCGGCCTTCGCCTCGATCGACGCCTGTTCCTCGCGCAGGGCTCGCGGGGTGAGCCGGTGTGCGACGACCTGGCGGAGGCGTTCGTGTTCCGGCCCGTCGCTGGCCAGGATCGTGCCACGCATCAGCTGGTTGAGGTGTTCGCTGAAGAAGACACCGTGGCCGGAGAGGAACGTCTCGTCGTCGGCCAGCACGGCGCGCACCTCGTCGTAGCGCCCCACGGCGTGGATCTGCTGTGTGGTGAGGTGTACGACGGGGCCCAGATCGCGCAGTCGGCGGTAGAGGGGCTACGGGTCGGCGATGGCTTCCTCGGAGAAGAGGTCGACATCGAACTCGGGGACGCCGTGCGAGCCGGACGCGGCGGCGGATGCATGGGGGGAGGGCGGGGCGGTGGACATGGGCCTCCTGACATCGTCGGCAGGGTCGGGAAGCCGGCCCGTGGGCAGCTGTCGTTTCTGGAGGTGCGCACAGGCCCGCCTGTGCCGTGGTGACGCGATGGGCAGTGAGGCTCTGGGCGCGGGATGAAGGCAGGGGTGACCTGTGTGTGAATGAGTATTCACATAAAGCGTGAGGAAAAGCTCACACAGAATCCACTGCTCGTCAAGAGTCGTGCGCACACTTTCCGCGAGGGTGAGCTGGTGGGGTCAGCGGCCGTCCGGGGTGTCCAGGAGGTAGGAGATGACCGCGGTCTGGAGGTGACTGCGCAGCTCGTCCCAGGGCAGCGGGCGGTCGGATTCGAGGAACTCGCCCTGGGTGATGCGGTGCGCGATCGTGGCGTAGACCAGACGGAAGGCGAAGTCCAGTGCGGCCTCGGGATCCGGATGAGCGACGGCGATGTGACGCAGCGCTTCGGCGAAGTTGTGGTTGCCCTCGACGCTGACGCGCGAACCCTCGACCCGTACCGCTTCGTGCCGGATGCCGAGCAGCAGGAAGACACGCAACAGGGCCTCGTGTGCCCGGAAAGCGTCGGTGATCGCGCCGACCACCTCGGCGATCGCCACGGCCGGATCGCGCAGGAGGCGCAACCGCTCCGGGGACATGCGCTGGGTGATCTCGGCCTGGAGGTTCTCGGTGAAGGCATGCTGGATGGCCAGCAGGAGTCCTTCCTTGTCGCCGAACCGACGGTAGATGCTGCCGACCGCCATGCCGGCCCGCTCCGCGACCGCGGCCACGGTCAGCGCGTCCACCCCACCCTCTTCGAGCAGCGCGTACCCGGCCTGCATGAGGTCCTGCTGCGAACGGCGACTGCCTTCCCGGAGGGCGGCAGGGCGGCGGGTGGGGGACTCGGTCATCTGCGCAGTTTATCGACCGGGCTCTTGACGTCCATGTTGCCGTCGTGTGAATCTCGCTTCACTCCAAATGTGAATCCGAATTCACGCGAATCCGACTTCCCGTGAAGCGGCGGCGTGCACCGCACGGTCGAGCCGCACCCTCCCCCTTCCTCCCTTCCCACCACGACCCCTCGCAACGGCGCGGGGCTGTCTCTGGAGGCGTCTGATGGCTCCGCACTATGACATCGCCGTCGTCGGCTACGGTCCGACGGGGCTCGCCGCGGCGTCCCTGCTCGGCCGGCTCGGCCACCGGGTGGTGGTCTGCGAACGCTGGCCGGCTCTGTACGGGCTGCCCCGGCTCACCCACATCGACGACGAGACCGCACGTGCCGTCCAGGCGGCGGGCGATGTCGACGAGGCGCTGCGCGACTCGTCCCCATGCGAGTACCTGTGGGTCAACGGCAAGGACGAAACGCTGGTGCGCATCCCGGCGAACCCCGACGGCCCGATGGGATATCCGGACCACATCTCGATGTACCAGCCGGACGTGGAGAGCGCCATCGACAAGCGGTTGCGCGGCTACGGCACGGTCGACGTCCGTCAGGGCTGGGCGGTCACCGGCCTCGAGCAGGACGACGACGGCGTCACCCTGCGCCTGTGCGGCTGGAACGCCGAGACCAACTGTGCGGATGGTCCGCGCGACGAGGTCCGGGCCCGATATGTGATCGCCGCCGACGGCAGCCGCAGCGGGGTACGGGAACTGCTCGGCGTGGAGCGTGAGGACTTCGGGTTCAACGAGAGTTGGGTCAACATCGACACCGAGTGGCTGCGCCCCCAGCCACCGGAGTTCGCCTACGGAACCCAGTACTGCGATCCCGCGCGCGGCCACATGACGATCAACATCGGCACCACCCGCCAGCGCTTCGAGTTCGCCGTGCTGCCGGGCGAGTCCCGCGAGGAGATGAGCGCCTCCCAGGTCGCCTGGCGGCTGCTGCGGCAGTACCACGACCTGGGCCCGGAGGACCTGCGGATCACCCGTCAGCTCGTCTACGCCTTCGAGGCCCGCATCGCCACCCGCTGGCGCACAGGCAGGGTCTTCCTGGCCGGCGACGCCGCCCACACCATGCCCCCGTACCTCGGCCAGGGCGCGTGCAGCGGCATCCGCGACGCCACCAACCTCGCCTGGAAACTCCACCTCGTCCTCGGCGGCCTGGCGCCCGAAGCGCTGCTGGACACCTACGAGAGCGAGCGCCGCCCGCACGTCACCGCCCTGACGCACATGGCGATCGGCCTCGGCAAGGTCGCCAACACCCACGACGTCGAGGCCGCGGCGGCCCGTGACGCGGCCTTCTTCGCGGGCAAGGTGCCCCCGCCGCCCCCGTTCCCGCCTCTTGCCGGCGGGGTGCTCAGGCCGGGCGGGGGCGCGCCCGTTGGCACCCTTACCCCGCAGGGCCGCGTCCGCCTCGCCGACGGCCGCACGGGTCGCTTCGACGACCTGACCGGATACGGCTTCGCCCTGGTCACCGCCGAAGATCCCACCGCCGCCCTCGGCCCCGACCGGCTCGCCAGGCTGACGCGCCTGGGCTGTGCCGTGGTCGCCCTCGACACCGCCGACGACCTCGACGGGCGGCACCGGGAGTACCTCCGGCGCCTCGGCGCGGTCGCCTACCTGGCACGCCCGGACTTCGTGCTGTTCGGCGCGGCGGCCGACAGCACGGACCTCGGCGCGCTCGTGGACGACCTGGACGAAGCGCTGTCCGGCACGGCCAAGGTGGCCGTATGACGGCCGCAGTCCCCGGGACGGCTGCTCTGCCGCCGCTGGTGGCGGCCCAGCACCGGGCCATGCCCTTCACGCGGCTCACCGACTGCGGCATGGATCCGGCCGATGCCCGCCGCCTGCTCGCCGACACCGCGGCCGGGGCGCCGTGGCAGGACGCCGCCGCGGCTATCGCGGGGAAGCAGTTGGAACGGGCCCGCGAGGCGGGGGAGGCGGGGCACCGCACGACCGCCCGGCAGGCGTACCGCTATGCCTCCGCGGCCTGGCTGTTCGCGCAGATGGCGCACCATACGGACACTGCGGAGAAACGGGATCTGTACGCGCGGCACACCGCCGCGACCGCCGCTTTGGCGCCCGCCGTGGAGCGCGTGGAGATCTCATATCGCGACGGATGGCTCGGCGGCTGGCTGTGCCTGCCGCCGGCCGGCGAGGCCCGGGCCACCGTCGTCATCTGGGGTGGGCTCAGCGGATGGGGCGCCGCGTACCTGCCCGTCGCCGACGCCTACACCGCACGCGGCCTGGCCTGTCTGCTCGCGGAAGGTCCCGGGCAGGGCGAGTCGCGGCTGCGCCATGGACTGTACGTCGACGAGCGCGTCACCGAGGGCTTCGCCCGCTTCCTCGATCTGGTCGAGGCCGATCCTCGCCTCGGCGGCGCGATCGGGGTGCAGGGCATCAGCTTCGGCGGCCTGTTCGCCGCCCATCTGGCCGCCGCCGACCCGCGCGTCGGCGCGGTGGTGGTCAACGGCGCCCCGGCCGCGCCCACGGTCCCCGAATTCCGTACCGCCCGCGAGCAGATGGCCGCCGTGGTCGGCACCGACGACCCGGGCCGGGTGACCGAGGCCATGGACGCCCTGCGCTTCGACCCGGACAAGCACCGCATCACCTGCCCTCTGCTCCTGCTGCATGGCGGCCAGGACCCCCTGGCCCGCTACGAGGACCAGGAGCCCTTCCTGCAAGCCGCCGACCCCGCCACCGCGACCGTCCGCATCTGGCCCGACGGCGAACACACCCTCTACAACCACGCGGCCGAACGCGACGCACTCACCGGCGACTGGTTCGCCGACCACCTCACCGGCCAGAGCACCCCGAAAAGTTAGGACAACCAGTGGACTTCACCGGCGAGACCGCTACCGACGCGGTGGTGGAGAGCTTCCAGGAGACCAAGGATCAGCAGCTGCGGCAGCATGTGCTTCTCCTTGGCTGTGCGGGTCTGCTCACGTGAGGGCGAGGAGGCCGACGGCGACGGCGGCGGTGCCCAGGCCGACGAGCTGGCCGCGGTGGACGCGCTCGGCGAGCACGCCACGGGCCAGCAGGACGGTGCCGGCCGGGCGGGCCGGCCAGGCGACCTCCCCGGCGCGTGACACGCGACCTGCGAGCGGAGAGGATCAGGCCACGTGGCTCGTATAGCGGGTTCCGGCCTCGGCGCGAGCGTAGAACCCGGCGAGTTCGTGGGGGTTCTTGGTGTAGACGTCGATCTTGCGCACCATGCCGTCTTCGACGTGGTGGATCTCAACCATGGTCAGGGGGAACCTCTCACCGGTGGTGTGTGCCGTGAGCATTCCAGTGAGCGTTCCGACAACGCCGGCCGGGCCCTCGAACACCTCGGCAGCGGTGATAGCAACTTCGGCGTAGCTCATCATCGCGCCCAGGACCGACTGCACGAACACCTCGCGGCCCTGGTGCACGCCGCCGTAGGGGAGCTGGTTCGGCTCGTCGACGATCACCTCGGGGGCGAGCTTGGCCAGGACCCCCGGCACGTCGCCTTTGCTCAGCGCGTCATACAGCCCTCGCACGACATCCGCGGGGCTCTCGATCACCGTCTCGATCTGGTTGCTCATCCTGTGTGTCCTGTCCGTGTTCAGGTGCTGCCGACCCGGGGCGCATGCGTCCTCGCCCCGGCCGGACCCCGAGGTCCGGGGCACGCACCATGCAACGGCAGACGCCCGCGATGAGGGAGTCTTCGCTGTGAGGGGTACTGGCAGGGCCCCTCACCCCTCGGGCCGCCCGCTTACCCTGTCCTGATGGACAACCGGGACGCAGTCAGCGCATTCCTCCGCTCCCGACGCGGCAAGATAACCCCCGAGCAGGCCGGTCTGCTGACGTATGGTCAGCGGAGGGTGCCCGGGCTGCGCAGGGGCGAGGTCGCCACGCTCGCCGGTGTGAGCGTCGAGTACTACACGCGCCTGGAGCGCGGCAACCTCCAAGGCGTCTCCGACAGTGTGCTGGATGCCCTTGCCCACGCCCTGCGGCTCGACGACACCGAGCGCATGTACCTCTACGACCTCGCTCGTGCCGCGGGGCCCGCGCCTCGGGCGCGGCGGCGGGAGAGTCGCCCGGCGGTGCGGCCGAGCGTGGCGCGGATCGTCGACGGCATGCCGGAACTGCCGGCGTACGTGATGAACAATCGCCTCGATGCGCTGGCCGCCAACCCGCTGGGCCGGGCCCTGTACTCGGAAATGTATGCCGACCCGACCTGTCATGGGAACGTCGCCAGGTTCGCGTTCTTCAATCCCGCGGCCAGGCGGTTCTACGCCGACTGGGAGCGCATGGCCCGTTTCGCCGTGGGTGCGCTACGCATCGAGGCGGGGAGAAGCCCTTACGACCGGGAGCTGTCGAATCTGATCGGTGAACTGTCCACCCGCAGCGACGCCTTCCGCGTGATGTGGGGATCCCACGACGTGCATGTCTTCCGCGAGAGCACGAAACGCCTCAACCATCCGCTCGTTGGCGACCTGCTACTCGATCAGGAGACCATGAGCCTGCCGGACGAAAGCGGCCTGAGCGTGGTCGTCTACAGCGCGCCAGCCGGCACGGCCGCCGAGGACGGCCTGAAGCTGCTGGCCAGTTGGTCCGCTGCGGCCGGACAGGGGCAGGACGCACGCCAGGCGCCATCGGTGTAGGCGCGGGGCCTGCCGAGGCTGCGGGCAGCGGTGTCCGAGTGTCCCGTCAACGCCCGCCGCCCAGTTCGGTTCACCGACCTCGACGGCAACCGGCCCACCTGCTTCGCGACCGACAGAAAAGGCGGGCAGCTCGTCGACCTCACGCTGCGCCAGCTGGTGGCGCTCGTTGCAAACGGCCATTCCCTGCGCGGGGGTGACGCCGGACGTGCTCGATGGGTTTATCCACGCATGCGCTTGCTCCTGCTGCTGGCCGAGAGCGCCGACGGCTATGTGCTGCGTGGCACTGCCTCGATACGACCGACCCTGGGCCTGTGTTTGAACTGCTGATTGCCTGATCACCAGCCACCGCCACGCCAACACGGTCCTGCACACCCTGACCCCACTCGGAGCCGCCCTGCTGCGGGCGGGGCCGGGCGACCGCTGACCCCGCGCAGTGGCCGCTCGGCTCGGGCTGGTCGTCGGTGACGACTTGCCCACGCTGGTGTACGCGGTCACCGAGTTGGGGACGCGCGGCGAACTGGCTGTCGGAGGAGCCGTTCATAGTGCGAGAACAACCGTGGACCCGAGCCACCATGATCGTCGCCGGCCCTCCGCAGATCGACCACGACCCGGACACCGAGTTGGTCGCCGCCCCGCCGAGCAGCCCTTAGGCGTGGCCTAGGCGTCTTGGACGAACGTGTAGGTGAGGAAGGCCAGGCCGTCACCGATGGTCCTGGTGTCGACCAAGCGCATGGCCTTCTTGCCGCCGGCCTCGCCGAAGAATCGTTCGCCGGTCCCGAGCACGACCGGGAAGACGACAAGCCGCACCTCGTCGACGAGGTCGTGCTCGATCAGCGTACGCCCGAGCCGATAGCTGGCAGGGACGATGATTTCTCCGTCCAGCTCCTGCTTCAGCTTCGAAACCTCGGTCACAACGTCGCCCTTCAGAACCGTCGAGTTGTTCCAGCCGGGTTCCTCGAGGGTCGAGGACACGACGTACTTGGGCATGCTGTTCAACCGGTCCGCAAGCTCGCCACTCCGGGGCTGCCACCGCACCCCGAAGAACTCGTAGCTTTTGCGACCCAGCAGCCATGCCTCGGCGCGTAGCGCCTCCTCGAGCGCGACCTTGTTCCACTCAGCGAGATCCTTGCCCCCGAACTGGACGAACCAGCCGCCCAGCTCGAAGCCCTCCTGACCATCCGGGTCCTGGACCACTCCATCGAGCGAGACGTTCTGCGGTCCGCTCATCACGATCTTTCCCATTTCCGCTCCTCCTTCGCGCCGGCGTTGTCGTCGGCCACGCAGGTACAGGCGTCGCGACGCTGGGAAACTGGGCGCCCGCCGACCGCCCAGTTCGCCCCTCGGCCGGCGCCTATACAGGATGGATGTGCGGCAAGGCGCGGGAAGAAGGTGACGGTGAGGATGGCGGCAGCCGATCTGATCGCAAGGGCGCGGGCCGGGGACGGGCAGGCGTTCCGGGAGCTGACCGAGCCCTACCTTCGAGAGCTAAAGGTGCACTGCTATCGCATGCTCGGATCCTTCGAGGACGCCGAGGACGCCCTCCAGAACACGCTGCTGACCGCCTGGCAAAGCCTCGGCGGGTTCGAGGGACGCGCCTCGCTGCGCACCTGGCTGTACCGGATCGCCACCAACCGGTGTCTCGACGCGCGCCGCGCAGCCAGTCGGCGCCCGGCCAAGGAGTGGGACGTGCCAGGGGTCGAACCGCCCGAGCCGACCCGGCTCGGCGAGGTCGTATGGCTGCAGCCGTTTCCCGGTACCTTCCTGGAGGGTGCGGTCGAGGTGCCGCTCGGCCCGGAGGCCCGCTATGAGCAGACCGAATCCATCTCGCTGGCGTTCGTGACCGCCCTTCAGGTGCTGCCGCCCCGCCAGCTGGCCGTCCTTGTCCTGCGCGATGTGCTGGGGTTCCAGGCCAGCGAGGTGGCCGACATGGTGGACTCGACCGTCGAATCGGTCAACAGCGCCCTCAAACGAGCGCGCGCCAGCCTGCAGCGCAGCCGACCGGCGACCGGGGACCACCAGCCACCTCCCCCCGTCGGCTCACCCGCCGAGGACGCGATCGTGGCGAAGTTCGTCCAGGCGTGGGAGTCCGCCGATATCGATGCGCTGGTGGCCCTCCTGACCGACGACGTCTTCATGTCGATGCCACCGATGCCCTTCGAATACCAGGGCCGGGACGTCGTGGCCCGCTTCTGCGCCAGCCTGTTCGGCGCCGGCCGCAGGTTCGACCTCGTCCCATCGCGAGCCAACGGCCAGCCGGCATTCGGGGCCTACCTGCGTGTCACCAACGGCATCAGCCACGGGGTCGGCCTCTACGTCCTCACTCTCACCGGCGATCGGATCTCCGCCATGACCCGATTCGACAACAGCGTGCTCCCATGGTTCGGGCTGCCCCGATCACTCCAGAGCCGATAACCGGATCATCGACCCCTCACGAGGGAGGACCGCTGCACGACCCCGATCCCGCGGACCGGCACAAGGCCGCCGAGGACTCGTGCGACTGCGAGGACAGCCACGTCGCCGCGTGTCGGGCGGGTGCGCGGCGACCTGTCGCCCGAGATGCTCGACGAGGGACACCGACTGAACGTGGTTCTTTCCTGTGACCGAGCAATACAGTTCGCCCCGCTGGACCGTTCCTGTGCACAACCACAGCCCGGTTGCTCAGAACAGGGAGTCCCAGAAGACCGCTTCCGGGTCGGGTTGTTCTGGGTGGAGCATGCCGCGTCTGCAGCGCAGGAGTCCGGGTTCGTTGGTGCCGGAGGCGGCGTTCATCCACGGCAGGGTTTCCATGGCGTGTGCGCGCTCGTCGTCGGCGAGGGCGTCGACGGTCCGGCGGAGCTGCTCGGGTGCGGATTGGTCGGTGAGGCAGAGCCAGCCGAGTGCCGCCGCCAGGCGGGCTTCGGGGGCCTCCGCCCGGTCGGGTTCGGGACTACTCGGGGCTGGTCGCCGCCGTGGCCCGACACCGGGTGAACACCCCGCAGCTGGACGTGGGCACGCCCGACGCCCACTGGCGGGCCGCCGCGCCGCTGGAACAACTGGTGCTGCTGCGCCCCCTGCCGGCCCGCAACGCGTACTTCGCGTACGGCGTCGCGGTGGCGTACATCCGGGCCTCCGGGGAGGAGATCGACGACTCCTTCGAGCTGTGGCGGGACCTGATCACCGACATCCGCGCGCTACGGCTCACCGTCTACGACATCGCCGACCGCCTGGGCTCCTGGAGCGGCAACGGCTGATCCGATCCCGTCCGGACAGGCACTCGCGCCCGAGGCGGCGCTGCTCAGTTCTGGCTGGACGGAGTCTCTTCCCAGAACCAGCCGGGGACGGCCATCCCCTCCTGTGTCCAGTCCCACAGCAGCCGCGCACCCTCCTCGGCCCGGGAGACGTCCTGGCCGCCGCCTCCGGTGAAGAACCGGACCAGTGCGCCGGCTGCCGGCCGTCCGCGTCGCAGGCCTCGCACAGCTCCAGGTGGATCGGGTGACCCTCGTCGTCAGATGAGAGGAAAGCGGTCGCTACGAGTCGGCTGCAGGGGCAACCCGGCCAAGCGTTGAGCACCGAGGTTGTCCGACTGTCACCGGTCGATCAGGGGGGCCGGTCAGCCGGCCCGCTGGGTTGTCTCCCCGGCCTGGGCGGGTATCGCGGGCAGGGGGACGGTGCAGGAGGCGCAGCGTCGGGCCTGGGCCGGGACGGGGCTGAGGCACTCGGGGCAGTCCCGTTTGGGGGCTTGGACGTCGTTGTGGGGAGCCAGGCGCTCGTGCAGCTTGTTGATCGGGAGTACGACGAGGAAGTACAGGGCGCTGGCGAGGAGGAGGAAGCTGATCGCCGCGTTGATGAAGGCTCCGTAGGGGAACTTGGTGGCGCCTACTGTGAAGGTCTTGCGGGTCATGTCGCCGGTGGCACCGGTGGCCAGCCCCACGAGCGGGGTCAAAAAGGCGCTGACGAAACCGTTGACGACGGCGCTGAACGCCGCCCCGATGACGATGCCGACCGCCAGGTCGACCACATTGCCGCGCAGGATGAAGCTGCGGAAGCCCTTCACCTTCTCACCCCTTCAAGGCTCATGACTCGACGGGCGGCACCCCGGCCCCCACCCCGGATGCCCTGCCACGCCGCACCCATACCTACTGGGCGGCGGCACCACGGCCCGCGGCCGGCTCGCGGACCTCGACTCCCGCACGGTCGCGGGAGTCGGGACCTTTCGTGACAGCTTGCTCCGTTACGGGTCCCCCCGCCGATCCCCGAGCCCGTGCGCGGGTGCGGCGCGCGGAGAGCGCGGCAGCAGGGTCGATCAGTAGAAGCGGCGGACGAAGACGTCCGACTTGCCGTTGGTGTCGCCGGGCACGATGTCGTCGGCCGTGGACTGGAAGACCACGTCGCGCCCGCCGGAGCTGACCGCGTCGGTCCCGGCCGAGGCGGGCTGGTTCGAGACGATCTCGTCGGTGCCTGTCTCCAGATCGCGCAGCGCGAGCGACGGTCCGTTAGTGTCGTGCGGGGCGTACAGCAGATAGCGGCCGGTGGGATCAATGGCCACGCCTCGCACGTTCGGCACCAGTTGATCGGTGCCCGAGCTCACGTCGTGGACGTAGGTGTCGGAGCCCGAGAGGTAGACGACCGTGCTGCCGTCCTCGCTGAGCTGGACGAGAGTCGCCGCCTTGGAGGGGCCCTCGATCGGGTCGGATGTGGTGCCGTCGGTCCGGTCCCACACGAAGACGTCCTCCGCCTTGCCGTCCTGGTAGGCGACATAGCGGGCGTCGCCGCTGATGGACGGCCGGGATGGGAGGGTGTGGTCGAAGCTGGCGATGGTCTGCTTGGTGTCGTAGTTGTCGTAGTCCAGAATCTCGATGCTCTGGCTGGACGCCTGTGGCGTGTTGCGGCGTTCGACGAGGGCGATGTAGCGGCCGTCCGCGCTCAGCGACGGCTGGTTGCAGCTGTACCAGCAGTTGGCGGAGATCTCGGCTGTCGTCCTCACCTGAACCTGGCTGATTCGATTGTTGTTGAACCACACGTGCGGATAGGCGAGATATTCGCCGTCCCCGCTGATCACCGGGGGCTGGAGTGGGCTCTGGCTCCCCATCCGCTTGGTCTGCCTCGTCTGCTGGTCGCGGAGGAAGACCCTGTCGCCTACCGTCGTGTCGCCGGGGATCAGGTTCTTTGCCGACGACGTGAAGACGATACGGCGGCCGTCGGTCGATATCGAGGCGCCGACGGAGTTGTCGTCGGCCTGGGTGCCGTCGTCCGCGACACTGATCCTCTCGACACCGGCACCGCCGTCGCCCGTGATGCCCATGGACTCGGCTGAGGCCGCTCCGTGGGGTACCGCCGTGACCCCGCAAACCGCGACCGCCGCGGTCAGGGCGGCCCGCACACGTCTGGTGGTGCTCCAGTTCGCGTTTCCTCTCATCTTCCCCCCCATGTAAGACACGGTCTCGCCTCCAGTTCCCCACCGGAGGCTCACAAGCATGCAACCGTGAGGGCGTTGTGGGGTCAAGGCGTCACCTGACGTATTGAGGCGTCACCTGACGTATTGAGAGGCGTGGTTTCGGTCATGGGAGAGCGGTCCGCTTCCCAACGGCCCGCCCTCGCGCAACCGCTGCCGCTGATTGAGCGCGAGCAGCGGCCCTGTGCGGTCGACGATCCGGTCGGCCGCGGACTTCGAGACGCCGAACAGCGGGGCGAGCTGCCGCAGCGTCAGGTTGGTGCGCCAGTATGCGGCCACCAGCAGGACCCGGTCCTGCAGCGGCAGCGACTACGGACGTCCCGGACGGCCCCTGCCCGGGCTCTCACGGGGGAGCGCTGTGATCAACTTACGGAAGAGCCGGGGGCTCAGCCCGGTGAACAGGGCTATCCACGAAGGCTCCGAAGCCGTGATTACGCCGGCCATACCAAGATCATGAAAGGAGGTGGGGGCACCCTGTCCCAGGTCAGGACGTCTCGAGGGCTGGGGGAAGGTTCGCGCTCGACGATGTCCAGCATGCCGTACGCCAGCCCGACGAAGTGTTCGTCGACGCGGATGCGGCGGCCGCCGTCCTCTGCGGGCGGATAGATCACGACGGGCTGGGGGCTGGCCATCGCACCAGAGTGCGGCCCAAGCCTCCGCGCGCATGCGGTCGGAAAGCGGCTGGCGTCTGAGTGCTCCGCTACCGCTGGACGCCGACGGGCAGCTGCGCCGGCGTGACGGCCACGCTCACCCCTCCGTATCCCCGAACAAGCCGCGTTCCTGGGCCAGTAGGGCTATCTGGAACCGGGTGCGTGCGCCCAGTTGTCGGCCCAGATCGCTGATATGGGTCTGCACGGTCCGGCGGCTGAGTCGCAAGGCGCGTGCGATGGCGTCGTCCTTCATGCCGGCGGACATCAGGCGAAGGATGTCCCGCGTCCGACTGTGCAGAGCGCCCTCTTGTCTTTCGGGGCTCGCGGTGTGCGAAGCGGGGCGGCTTTCCAGCGAGAGGGGCACCGCACGCTCCCATACGCTTTCGAAGAGGGCGATCAATACTTCGAGCAGCGTTGAGGAGTGCACCACGAGTGAGCCTGCGGCGGGATCGTCTTTGCGTAGCGGCATGATCGCCGCGACGCGGTCAAAGATGACCAGTTTCATGGGGAGTCCGGGCAGTAGCCGCAACTCCCCTTCCGTAGGGGCGCCCCGGAGAGCCGTTTCAAGGCATCCGTCGTCGGCGATTCCGTCGCTGTCGTACACGGACCGGAGCCGGACTCCGGGGCGGACCGTGGCGCCCGCAGCGGTGGACGTGTCGGTGGGAGCGATCCGCCGGGTCACATACGGCGGTCTCGCGAAATGCAGCACCTCGTGCCGACTGCTCCTCAGAAGGTGGGCGTAGCGGGCGCCGACCTGTTCATCGCTCTCGACGACCTCGAAGAGATCTGAGGCGATCTGCCGTCCGGGGGCCGTGCGATAGATCTCGTCGAGTTGTTCCGCGTACAGCTCGGCCCTGGCCAACTCCTGCCGCTTACGGGCCAGAAGGGCTCCCAGCGAGGAGCGGGGCGGGCCGGCGCTCCAGCGCGTGGGCTGTCTCCCGATGCGTACGGCCAGGAGTTCGGCCTCCAGGGATCGTAAGGCGGTCCGGGCCGCCGCGGCTGAGACGCCGGTCCCTGCCGCGACCGCGTCCTCGTCTGCGCCCGGATGGCTGACGAGGTACTCAAGTGCCTGCCGGGCGAGGGAGTCCAGACCGGTGCCTGCCCACAACGCGTCGGAGGAGGACACGTCCATCAGCGACTCCTCGGAAGATCGGAACGAGATGCATGCCGATGCTACGCAAGTGCGCAACTGCGCGGGCCCGCAGGCGGCGGATCTTGTCGGGCCGGACGGTCGAGGCCAGGATGATCAGAGGTCACTGGCGCGGTGACCGTTGTTCCGACGACAGGTCCGGCCCGACAACTAACGCGACCGCCCCAGGGTTTGCTCCGCCGATTCCCGGGTCGCCTGCAACCGACGGAAAAGAAATTACCGTGCAGAATAGGCCCTCGCGTTTCTTGAGCGGTGGGCCCATTCGGCATGAGGATTGTTTTTCTGCCCCGACCAACCCTCCTTTTCCGCGAAACGGCCTCAGGACATGCACATGTAACACACAGCCTATTGTCAATTTCGCTTCGAGGTACGCCAATTGATTGCAGCGAATGTGAACCGCCCGCATTCGCTGTCGACCGGGAGCCACGTACGAGTCGACCCAAGCAAGGCGAACCAAGGAGTAACCTTTTGCGCACCTCACCGAGAACCGGTTCGGTTTTACGTCGAAGAGCCGCCGCCTGTCTGACCCTGTTCAGCGCCGCCGCAATGACGGTTCTGGGCATACAGATCCCGGCCCACGCGGCGGCGCCGCCCGCTTCATCGGCGTCATCTTCCTCGTCGGCCAAGAAGAAAGTCGCCCTCGAACCCTCCTGCGCCACCCCCAAGAAGGGCGAGGCCGCATGCTTCGCCCTGCGTCGCACCGACACCAAGGCCGTCAAGGGCCTGCTGTCCGCCTCCGTCACCCCCAGCGGCTACGGTGCCGCCGACCTGCAGAGCGCCTACAGCCTTCCCGCCGACGGCGGCGCGGGCCAGACGATCGCCATCGTCGATGCCTATGACGATCCCAGCGCCGAGGCCGACCTGGCCGTCTACCGCGAGCAGTACGGGCTGCCGGCCTGCACCACGGCAAACGGCTGCTTCACCAAGGTCGACCAGCGCGGTGGCACCGCCTACCCCGTGCCCGACGCCGGCTGGGCCGGCGAGATCTCACTCGACCTGGACATGGTCTCCGCGGCCGCGCCGAACGCGCACATCCTGCTCGTCGAGGCGGACCAGCCGAGCTTCGAGGACCTCGGGGCGGCCGTCGACCAGGCGGTCGCGCTCGGCGCCAAGTACGTCTCCAACTCCTACGGCACCAACTACAGCAGCACCCCGGGCAGCGGTGAGCTCCCGGACGAGACGACGTACGACGCCCATTACAACCACCCCGGTGTCGCCGTGGTCGCCTCCTCGGGCGACAGCGACTACGGAGTGGCCTACCCCGCCGTGTCCCCGTACGTGACCTCCGTCGGCGGCACCTCGCTGGTCCGGGACTCCGGCACCGCACGCGGCTGGTCCGAGTCGGTCTGGAACCGGAACGGCCTCGGCCCGGGATCCGGCTGCTCCCTCTACGAGCCCAAGCCGGCCTTCCAGACGGACACCGGATGCGACAAGCGCACCGTCGCCGACGTCTCCGCCGTGGCCGACCCGGCCACCGGCGTCGCGGTCTACCAGACCTACGGCGGTGGCGGCTGGCAGGTGTACGGCGGCACCAGCGCCTCCTCACCGATCATCGCCGGTGTGTACGCGGCCGCCGGGACCCCCGTCGCGGGAACGTACCCCAACTCCTACCCGTACGCCTCCGGGACCGGTCTCAATGACGTGACCGCCGGCGACAACGGCACCTGCACCCCCGCGTACCTGTGCACCGCCGGTGCCGGCTACGACGGCCCGACCGGCCTGGGCACCCCCGACGGGCTGGCCGCGTTCCGCAGCGGCCCGCACGGGAAGCTCTCCGGCACCGTCACCGACGACAGCACCGGCAAGCCGGTCGCCGGAGCCACCGTCACCACCCAGGGCGGCGGCACCGCACACACCGCTGCCGACGGGACCTACTCGCTCGTTTTGCCGGTGGGCAGCTACGACATCACCGTCGAAGCGTACGGCTACACCACCCGCACCGCCTCGGGTGTGTCCCTCGGCGACGGCGACGCCCTCACCAAGAACTTCGCCCTGACCCCGGTCCCTAGCCGGACGGTCTCCGGCAAGGTCACCGACGGCTCCGGCCACGGCTGGCCGCTCTACGCCAAGATCACCGCGGACGGCGTCCCCGGCGGCCCGGTGTGGACCGACCCGCTCACCGGCGCCTTCGACCTGAAGCTGCCCCAGGGCCACGACTACACCCTGCACGTGGTCAGCGCCTATCCCGGCTACACATCGCCCACCAAGAAGATCACCGTCGCGGCCTCCGACCAGAGTCTGAACGTCGCGGTGCCGGTCGACCCGTGGGCGGCCACCGTGCCCGTCGGCTACTCGGTACGGGACGAAGGCACCACCGAGCCGTTCGACTCGACCGACTCCGCCCCGAAGGGCTGGAGGGTGGTCAACGCCGACGGGACGACCGGCGGCTGGACCTTCGACGACCCGGGCTCGCGCTCCAACACCACCGGCGGCGAAGGCGGGTTCGCCATCGTCGACAGCGACCACTACGGCGGCGGGGTGCACCAGGACTCGCAACTGCTCAGCCCCGTATACGACTTCACCGACGACTCCGCACCCGAGATCGCCTTCGCCAACGACTACTGGGCCAGCGGGGGCCAGAGCGCGGACGTCGACGCGACCACCGACGGCGGCGCGACCTGGACCACACTCTGGTCCGCAACCGGCACCACCTTCGGCGCGCAGAAGGTCGAACTCCCGCTGACCGACTACGCCGGCAAGGCATCGGTGCAACTCCGCTTCCACTTCACCGGCTCCTTCGGCTGGTGGTGGAAGGTTGACAACGTTTTCATCGGTGATCGCCACGTCACGTCCCTCCCTGGCGGTCTGCTCACCGGCACCGTGACGGATGCCAACACCTCCACGGGTCTGGTCGGCGCCACCGTGACGAACAAGGACGACAGCAAGCAGAGCGCCGTCACTTTCGCCACCCCCGACGACCCCGCCCTGGGCGACGGCGTCTACACCCTGTTCTCCTCCCTCGGCAGCCACGGCTTCAGCGCGGCGAAGCCGCACTACACTGGGCTCGACAAGACGGTGAAGGTGCGGGCCGACAGCGCGGTCGGCGCGGACTTCGCACTCGGCGCCGGGCAGTTGACGCTGGACAAGACCTCCATCACCGCGTCGGTCGGATGGGGCGAGCAGACCACCAAGACCCTGACCGTCAAGAACACAGGCACGGCACCCGCCACCGTCAAACTCGGGGAACAGCCCGGCGGGTTCACCATGGCGGCCGCGGGCGGCGCCCCGCTGAAGCTGGTCAAGGGCACGTACTCGCCGCTGTCGAGCAAGGCCGCCGCGTCCGCCGCGGGCACCACCGCCAAGGTGGTCCCGGGAGCCGCCGGTGACGCCTGGCAGGCGGCCGCCGACCTGCCGGTGAAGCTGATGGACAACGCGGTCGCCACCAACGACGGGAAGGTCTACTCCGCCTTCGGCTTCAACGGCGGCGCCGACACCAAGGACATGTACGTCCTCGATCCGGTCGCCGGCACCTGGACCAAGCGGGCCGCCGCGGCGGACCCCCGGGAGGATCCCGCCCACGGCTTCATCGACGGCAAGTTCTATGCCGTCGGCGGCTGGGGACCCGGCGGCGCCCCCGACTCCAAGCTGGAGATCTACGACCCGGGAAGTGACACCTGGACCACGGGCGCCGCCTCGCCCAAGCCCTACGCGGGCTCCGGCAGCGCCGTGCTCGACGGCAAGCTCTACGTGGTCGGCGGCTGCGGGGCGGACTCCTGCGGCTCCACGGATGTCACCGTCTACGACGCGGCCGCCGACAGCTGGTCCACCCTGGCCGCCTACCCGGAGCAGATCTCCTGGAGTTCCTGCGCCGGCATCGGCGGCAAGCTCTACTGCGCCGGTGGATTCAACGGCAGCAGCGAGGTCAAGCACTCCTACGTCTACGACCCCGCCGCCAACACCTGGTCCCAGGTCGCCGACCTGCCGATCACCCTCTGGGGCGCCGCCTACACCTCCGCCAACGGCCTGCTCGTCACCGCGGGTGGCGTCACCGGGAACAGCATCACCAACCAGGGCTTCTCCTTCGACCCGAAGGCCGGCACCTGGACCGCCCTGCCCAACGCCGACACCGCCACCTACCGCGGTGGAGGCGGCCTTGGCTTCTTCAAGGTCGGTGGCGGCGTCGCGCTGGCGACTCCCGGAACGACCGTGGAGGTGCTGCCGGGTTACGACCAGGGAGAGACGAGGGAGGTGAGCTGGCTGAGCGAAAGCGAGCAGCAGCTCACTCTCAAGCCCGGTAAGAGCTCGAAGGTGACGATCACCCTGGACGCCTCCGTGGCCGAGGTGACCCAGCCGGGAGACTTCACCGCCCAGCTGACCTTCAGCACCGACACTCCCTACTCCGTGCCCAGGCTCCCCGTGGAGATGCACGTCGCCCCGCCCAGCACCTGGGGCAAGATCACGGGGACGGTGCTGGGGGTGACCGCCGCCGGCGGCACCGCGCCGATCGCCGGGGCCACTGTCCAGATCGACACCTGGGCCACGAGCTACACGCTGACGACGGACACCGCCGGCGGCTACGCCCTGTGGCTCGACGTCCGCAACAACCCGCTCACCGTCATAGCCGCCAAGGACGGCTTCCAGCCGACCGTCGCGACGGTGACGATCAAGAAGAAGTCCACCGTCATCAAGAACTTCACCCTCAAGAGAAAGTAGGCAGGACTGGCCGAAGGCCGGGGCGGCGCGCTCCCGAACGGGGCCTGCCCACCCCGGCCTTCCGGCCGTCGGCGTTCACGGTCTCGGCGGTTCTGCAGGGTTGGTCGCTCGCCGTCGACCGGAACGCCCACGGTCAGCTCCAGGACCACCGTCACAACCCCCCGGAGCCTGACGGCCGGGACATGTTCGGGCGACGCCAACGCCCTTTCCCGCCTGGCCGTGCGGCGGGCCAAGGCCGCGATACCTGTTACCGGCACCACTACGGCGAGCTGTCATCATGCCGAGTTGGCCCACGACATGGTGTTCTTCCTCGCTCCCGACGACGAGACTGCCGCTGCGACCTAGTGCCGCATCAGGCAACGTTCGCCCTGTGCACGACCTCGCGTAGGCGTTCGTCGGTGGCGTGCTTGTTCCGCCAGATGATGTAGCGGCGGA
>NZ_JBEXPK010000073.1:0-40250 GCF_040612015.1 Streptomyces sp. NPDC006476
AATACGATATAACGGGTTTGGTGACTGGTGTTCTGAGGTGTGATCTTCCGATCTCGCGCGGTCTGCTCCGCAGACACGACGCGCCGCCGCTACGCGGCGGATTCCGGCTTCGCCGGAATAGCGGCGGAACTCCGTTCCGCCTACCGGATCACTCCGTGATCCGGACGGTCCGGCCTCCGGCCCGGACCGATCCCGTACCGGCCTGCTCCGCAGTCCTGTACGGGATCTGACGCACCCTCCGGGCGCGTCAGGAAAGCGGCAGTTAGAGGGGAGGGGTGTCCATCGCGGGTTGGCGCGCCTCCCGCCGTTCGGCACGAGCGCTTTCGGCCATCCTCGGCATGCGTCACTCGCGATAGCCGGATCCGTTCTGGGCTGATTGACTACCCCCGCTCCTGCCTCAGTCGCCGACTGTAGCGAATATATGGCGTTTTGCGCAAGAACAGCGACTCTCTGTCGCTCACCCCTGTGGGAAAATTGGCCGGTTTTTTCGGCATAGTATCACGCCCTATTCCGTGACCGGGGCCGCCGAAATAGAATTAGATTGCTCGATGGGGCGGCAACCCCATCGGCGGCAAAGAAGTCTTCTCTCCACGGCGAAAAGGAATTCAGCATGGCTCAGCTCAAGCCCATTTCTCTGGACCGGTTCGCGGAGGCCCGCGAAGAGGCGTATGTAGTGCTGGCCCGCCTGATGGCGCAGCTGGCGCCGGGTGAGCACGTGGTGCGGCTGGGGGTCACGGTGGACGGCCAGGAGCGCCCGCTCACGGCCACTTTGCCGCTCACCGTCGAGGGCGAGGGCACTCCGGATGACCTGGTGGGGGCGGAGGAGAAGTACCTCGACAACCTTGCCTTCTTGCTGGCCTGCGGGCTGGCGCAGCCCCTGTCGTACGGCGTGATGTACCTGCGCTCGCCGTCGGGTCGGGAGGGCGGCCCCGCTTCGGTGATCCAGGCGTGGCACCTGGCTTACGGGACGCTCAACGAGTGCAGCGCTGCTGAGGCGGCGGAGTTGGTGGGTGGCGGGGAGCCGGACACCGGTTTCGCGGACGCGTTCGGCGTGCACAGCGAGGACGAGGCCGAGGGTGAGGCGGTGTACCCGCCCGTGGCCTACACGGTCCTGTAGCAGCCACCACAGGCGGGCCGGGATGGCGACCTGGCCCGCACCCTGCCCGCTGCCGCAAGGGCGGCGCAGGGAAGGGGGCGTTGGGGGTGCCGGGCATGGTCCGGCACCCCCGCGCCCTGAGCGGCGCGGAGCGTCGCGGCATTGGTGAGGGGCGGCCCGCTTCAGCGGGCCGCCCCTCACGCGCATTGCGCAGCAATGCGACGGCTGCTTTTCGGGGCGCGGAGCGGCCCCGGAGTGTTTCCGCCGCGTAGCGGCGGCGCGTCGAGTCTGCGGAGCAGACCGCGCGCACGGAAAAGAGGAAAGAGGGATGGGCGTGCGGAGAAGTGGTGCGCCCTGTTGTTTTTCTGCTGGCGGGGAATATGGGCTTCCCGGTAGGTCGGCAAACCTGGTCCGGATATTCCCCGCCAGCTGGCCTTCTCTCCAAAGGCTTTTCCAGCCTACGGGATGAAGGGCCGGTTGTGAGGCCCACCCGAACGCTTCCGCCTTCGCCTGTCCGGCACGAGCGGTTGCCGAAGGCTGGCGATGCTCAGCGGAGGGAGAGGGAGGACGCGTGTGGGAGCGCGTCGTCGTCGAGCGGCGGGATCGCTACCCGACTGCGCGGCCGCCTGCTCCCTTCCGATGCGCCGGCTTCTGCCCGGCGCTCGAGCGCGGAGGCCCCGCCGACGCGCAACCGCCAGCTGGCGCGCCCCGATCCCCCGAGGCACACCGGACCGTCCCCGCCCCTTCCCTTTCCTTTTTCTTGTCTGGGAGTGGTGCGGAGGTGTGCAGAGGGGGATGTCGGCCTGCCGACCATGGGAGAAGTGCCTGGTGACCTGCTGAAACGTCGTCACCTGCCCTGAGGGTGCGGTGGGTTGTGGGCGGGGTTGTCGGTGGGGGCTGTGGTCGGGGTTGTCGGCCTGGTCGGGGGCGGGGTTATCGCATCGTGACGCTGGTCGGGCCCCGGTGGTCGGGATCTTGGTCGGGGCGGGGCGCTGGCCTGGGCTGTACGCGCGGCGCCGTAAGGAGAGTGCCGCACCGTACGGGAGGGCACGCCGATGCTGAACGTGGATACGGGCGGGGCGGACCGGCTGGCGCTGGCGGTGGTGGCGCAGTACCGGATGGCCACCACCGAGCAGATGCATCTGATCATCGCGCCGGGGGTGCGAATCGAACAGACCCGGCGCCGCCTGGCAAAGCTGCGGGAGGAGGGCCTGGTCGACCGCATCACCCTGCCGCGCGCGGGCCGGACGCGGGTGTGGTTCGCCACCCAGTACGGGGTGGAGGTGGCCTCGGAGTGGCCGGAGCTGAGGGAGTGGCGGCCGCCGCGACTGGTCTCGGACCGCACCGCCGCCCGTCTGCGGGTGAGTCACACGCTGACGGTGACGGAGACCGGCCTGGCGTTCCTGCAGGACGCGCGCCGGCGCGGGGACGTGTGCCGGCCGCTGGACTTCATCCCCGAGGTCTACCACCCCCTCGGCAACGGCGAGGCCGTCATCCCCGACGCCCTCCTGTACTACCGCCGCTCTAGTGACGGGGGGGTCGATGCTGCGGGCCTTCGTGGAAGTCGACCGGGCCACCATGGGACCCGAGCGCCTGGCCGCGAAGCTGACCGCCTACGCCCGCCTCCACGACTACATCCCCACCCCCGTCGGCCGACCCAGGAGGTTCACCGAGCCGCGGCTGCAGGAGACGTGGAAGCGGCGCTACGTGCTGTTCCCCCGGCTGCTGTTTGTCCTGGACGGCACCGGCCCCGCCGGCATCGACACGCGGATGCGTGCCCTGCACGCCAGCATCACCGAAGTCCTTGGCCTGCACGGCCTGCTCCGCGCCATCCCCGTCCTCGCGGCCCCAATGGTCGACATCCTCCGCGACGGGCCGTCAGCGCCCGTCTGGCGGCCCATCCAGGACCCGACGCAGAGGGTCAGCTGGATGGGCGCCTACCGCCCGCCCGCCGCCCCGGCACGGCCCACCGACCCGGAACCGGACCGGTCCTGGCCGACCACACCGTGGGGAGCTCACGACAGCTGACCTCGCGCAGCGGCACACCGCCGCCTGCTCCGGGGCCGACCATGGCTCTCACAACCCCGACCATGCGTCGATCCAACCCCGCCCATGAACCCGACCATGCAGGTCACAGCGCTGCGCACAGGTGTGCCTGGAGCTGCGCAACGCGTGTGATTTGGACCACAGTGCAACACTGTCCAGTGGGAACCCCGTCAGCCACCTGACCTGTGCATTTTCCTGCACATCGTGCGTAGGCAAGGGGTCAATCAAAACGGTACCTGACGGTGCAAGGACCCTCAGCATTTGCGCTGCGCTCTCGGCGTGTCGCGCCCGCCCAACTCGCTTGGCAGCGCCCCTGATTCCACCGTGTGCCCAGTACGGTGTTGTCACCAAAACGCCCTTCTGCGACACGACGAAGGGAGACCTCTGCGGCCCTTGCTTTGGACGGCTGGCCGCGGGGAGATCTCCCTCTCGTGTCGTCGAGGTCGTCCATCCTGCTGTAGGGAGAACTAACCGAGTGACGCCTCTCGACCGTACAACAACGACGACCGAAGAGCCCAGCCCCGTATGGCTCACGTGGGCGACTGTGGTGACTGGACTGGTTTCCATCGTCGCCGTGGTCATCCTGTCTCTGACGCATAACACGGATGCTGCGACTGCAGTGGGCAGTATCGGCACTGCCGCTACCACCGTCGGCGGTGTGCAGATCGGGATGCGCAACCGCCGATAAGCACATGCGGCGTCTGTAACTAAGGCAGAAAACCTCAGTGGCCGGGGCCGTGGCATGCAGGGTATTCAGGGGGTCAGGAGGTGAGGGCCTGCGCTTCGCCGATGGCGGTGGTTTGGGTGGTGGTGCGGGTCTCGGTCCACTGGCCGGTGTCGGCGGCAGCTCCGTCCTGGACCTGCCACGTGATGGTCCAGGTAGAGGTGGCAGTCACCGTGTAGCGGTGGCCGGGCATGCGGCTGGAGGGGCGGGTGTAGCGGTAGCCGCAGTCCGGGGAATCGGCCAGGCCCATGGACGGCTGGTAGCGGGTGCCAGGGCCGTGGCAGACCACGGGGGTGCCGCCGTCGCCCATGGTCCAGGTGATGGAGGAGACCCGGGCGGTGGCGGCGACCGTGACACCGCCCGCGGCGGCGGTCGCGGTGGCCGGCCCGTACGTGGTCGGACCCTGGTTGACCCACATCCACATCGGCATGCCGACCACATAGTGGCCGGCCGGGCGCGGGCTGGCGATGTCGGGCCCGGTCAGCTTCATGGAGTCGACCGCCCGACGGGCGACAGTCTCGGGGTCGATGGCGGGCTGGGCGGGGGCCAGGGCGCCGTCGGCAATCCACACCACGCCGATCCGGGCCGTGGCCGGGCAGTACACCTGATAGACCGCGCCCTTGCCGCCCTGCCGCTTGCCGTCCTGCATGGCCAGGTTGTCGGCTGGCGGCTGCGGATCCAGCTTGGTGTAGGTGCACTTCGCCGCCGACGGCGATCCGGACGAGCCGGTACGGGAGGCACTCGCCTGGTGGCCGGGGCTGCCGGGTCTGGAGGTCTGGTCGGAGGCGCACACGGTGACCAGGATGTGGGAGGTGCTGCAGCGCGGGCTGGCCGACGCCCCGTCCCCCACGGCTGCCTGGGACGCCGCACCGAGGACCAGGAGGGCGGCCGCCGCGGCGGCCGCGGCGTGTCTCAGCATGTTCGGTTGCCGTCCGGTGTGTAGTCGACGATCATCCAGCGTCCGTCCCAGCGCTCCGCCTTGGCCGTGGCCACGTAGCGTTTGGGCTGGTCGGACGGTAGCGGGATCACCTCGCCGGTCGTGGTCCGCCTGGCCTGCCACCGGCTCAGGTCGATGCAGTCGGTCACGGTCGCCGTGGGCAGCTTGGCCTCCAGGGTCATGGAGGACACCCTCGGTGCGTGGCCGACCTCGCCACCGCCGACCGTGCCGGCCTTCTTCATCTGGGCCAGATCGATCCGGAACTTGCCCAGCGCGTCCAGGGACGCGTACTTCGTCAGCTCGGTGCCGCGGGCATCCGCCTTCTGGTAGGCCTTCATCTGCTCTGCCCACATGCCGCGGTAGACGGCCAGCACGGCCGCCTTCTCACGTGCGTCCGGATCGGCCGACGCCGTGGCGCCGGCCGCAGTCGCAGTGACCGAGGCGGCCGGCCCCACCGCGGCATCGTCACCGCTGTCCTTGCCCGAGCCGCAGGCGGCGAGAGTTCCGGCGAGGGTGACTGCGCATGCGCAAACACCGAGCATGCGCATGCGGGTTGTCGTTCGCATCGTTCCCCCTGAGCTCCTGCCGTGCAGTGATCGTCACGGTAGTCGCTCGTGCACCGTCGGATACAGGCGATTCAGCGCCAATCCACCGCCCCGACCATGGCCGCCACCGCCCCGACCATGACGGTTCCAGCCCCGACCATGGACCCGACCACGGCAGGTCACAGCCTTGCGCAGGCCGCCTGGCCGGAACCTGCGCAATGGCACCGCCGATTGCGCAGCAGCTCATGTCGGCCACCGCCCCGAGTGCGCAGGACGTGCGCACCGTAACGGCCACCGTGCGGCTGCGGCAGCCATGGCGGTGTGGGTGCGCAATGGTCACGGTCGCGAATGCGCAGCCGACTGCGCAGACCCGGCGTTTACTGCGCAGACCGGGCCGACCGTGGGTGAGAGCTTGAGTGGCTAGCCGAGCCAGACGATATCGATGACGTACAGGCGTCCGGCTGGGCGGTTGATCCAGTAGACGGCGGTGAGTTGTCCGACCGCGGCGGCGCGGACGTCCTCGCCCTCGATGTCGCGGCTGTCGAACGGCGCGAAGGACCACGGGTCGCGTCCGGCGATGTCCATCACGTCGCGCAGCATCTCCCGAGCGTGCTCCGGGAGCTCCTGCAGGACGGCGAGGGCCTTGGGTGACAGGCGGGCGGGCCAGGGTGTGTCGCTCACCGGCCACCGTCGAGGGCGTCGGCCAGGTCGACGCCGTCGGAGTCGTCGCGGCCGCCGGCCAGGAACTCGTGCACGGCGGGCGCGGCTTCGAGGCGGGCCTGCCAGGTTCGTACGACGTCGTGCAGTGGGCTGAGGCTGTAGGAGTGCCGGGAGTCCTCCAGGGCGCGTGCCCAGTCCTGCTCGAACGCCGGCACCCACGTCTGTGCCCGGGCGGAGACCCGGAGTTGGGCGAGGACCTGGACGGCCGCGGTCGGCGCAAGCGGAGCCGGCGGGACGGGTGCGTGGTCGGGCTGGGCACTCATCGGTTTCCTCCCCGCAGGTCTGCTGTCACGGTACGCGTGACGATGCGCCGGCTACCAGCCATGTGATCGCTTCGTCGTAGAGGGTGCGGGTCTTGTGGCATCTGTGGAGGATGCCGTCACACCATGCGGACCTCGCTACCGCTTGACATCCAGACACCATGGGATGCCTGACAAGCCGTCACTGCCACCCACCCACTGACACCAACCCGGCACATCGCATCTGCGGTATGGGTTCCGTACGTCAGGGCTGCCAAACGGATGAAGAACCGCCTCTAATGGACGACCTGGCATGCCGCTGTTCGTGCCCTCTATAAGGCTCTTTTCATGGCGGCCGATTCCGCCGCACAAGAAGAGAGAAGAGGTAATGGTGGCAAGACATCACCACATACCGAAAAGTTCAGCATCGGTGCGCTGGATAAAACCCGCACTCATCCTCTTGGCGGCAGGTGGACTTCTCGCGAACGTCCAAGCACCTGCCTTCGCTCAGGTAGAAACTGCGAACCCCGACTGCAGCCCCAGGGAGGACTGCCACTGGTATGCCTCGGTAAAGCAGACCTACACCTCATTCTCCGGTGTACATGCTGTCCTTGACCAGCCCACGCCTCACGTGGACAAAGGAAGCTTCTCCCTGGCGGAGATCGTCGCTGCTGCACCGCGATCACAAGGAGACGGTATAAACGCCGTCGAGTTTGGCTGGGTCGTCTTCCCGGACAAATTCGGGGACTCCAAGTCTCACCTTTTCGTCAAGCCGACTGCCGGACCACAGGAAACTCTTGCGGATTGCTGGGGGCCTTCTGCTCTCAACAATGGGGACTGCCACTGGCATCCAGCAACTGGTGCGCACCCGGCGCCGAACACCCAGGACACCGTGGATGGCAATCCTGCAAAATTCGCCATCCAGGCAGACCACGACGGCAACTGGCACATCAAGTACCGCGACAAAGAACTCGGATTCTTCGATCGCAAGCTGTGGGAGAGTTCGGAGAATCCTCTTGGATTCCTCACCGGCTCGTCCGCTCAATGGTATGGGGAAGTATCCACTCCCTATGAACCCGGACCGAGCACCATCCTCTCAGGCAACTGCACATGGATGGGCAACGGGGAACCAGGAGATGCTGAGCCCCCCGCATCTCCGGCCAAGTTCACAGACCTTGGCGTGGACGACCCGGTCGGTGCCCAGGCCTTCCGGCTAAGCGAGCCACAACCCAAGTTCTACAGTCTCGTCGGTCCGGGCGAAGACCATCCATTCTTCACCTATGGGGGCTACGGCAACCGAAACAGGTGTCAACCGCCGAGATCCTCAAGAAGTGGAGTCTCCCCTTCTGCGGGGCAGCATCAGTCGGTAGCAGCGGGGGACAGCCTGTGGGCCCTCGCTGAGAAGGTCTACGGCTCAGGCACTCAATGGCAGAAGATCTACGAGGCAAACAAGGCTCTGATCGAGAACGCCGCGCACGCACACGGCTTCCCCTCAAGCCGGGGAGGCAATCTGATCTTCCCAGGACTCAATCTGGTCATCCCGCCCGCCTGACTGTACTGCCAGTCAGATCCCGTGCCGTGGGCTTCTGCGCGGCTTAACCCGCGCAGAAGCCCACCGCCTAGGCGAACGTACATCGCCTCAATCAGCCGCAGCAAGCCTTTCCCCCTTCACTGCGGTTCCGAGCCCAGCGCGATAGCTTCGAAGCATGTCGGACCCAAGGGAACCTCAGCCGCAGGATGTCGCCGTCGAGTTGCTCACGCTCCGCTTCGGACCTGATGGAATGATGGCGGTGCTGAATCATTGGAATAGGATCGAAGAAGACTGGGGAAGCGGCGGTCACACGACGGCATTCCTCGGCCTCCTCGACCTGAATATCAAGCTGCTTAACACATTGGCGCAGGTACACGGTGTGCCCGAAGACCAATGGACAGAATTTGCGGTGAAGTACCTACGCCAGCACGCGCTGAACGAGTCACAGCGCGAAGATCCTTGGCCTGGCGACAAGGACTGACCGTCCCACGGACTTCAACATAAAGCGCGAACAGCAGCCTTACCGCTCAGCAGCCTCGCCAATTCACCAAGGCTCGCATCGTCAGTCACGAGCCAGACGATGTCGATGACGCACAGGCGTCCGGCCGGGCGGTTGATCCAGTAGACGGCGATGAGCTGCCCGACCGCGGCGGCGCGGACGTCCTCACCCTCGATGCCGCAGCTGTCAAACGGCGAGAAGGACCACGGGTCGCGTCCGGCGATGTCCATCACGTCGCGCAGCATCTCCCGCGCGTCCTCTGGGAGCTCCTGCAGAACGGCGAGGGCCTTCGGCGACAGCCGGGTGTGCCAGGGAGTGTCGCTCACCGGCCACCGTCGACGGCGTCGACCAGGGCGACGCCGTCGGAGTCGTCGCGGCGGGAGGTCAGGAACTCTGTAACGGCCGGCGCCGCCTCGAGGCGGGCCTGCCAGGCTCGTACGACGTCGTGCAGCGGGCCTGAGGCTGTAGGAGTGCGGGGAGTCTCCCATGGCGCGGGCTCAGTCCTGCTCGAAGGCCGGCACCCACGTCGCGGCCCGGGCACTGAGCCGTAGTTGGGAGAGCAACTGCGCGGCCGCGGTCGGCGCGGGCGGGACGGATGCGTGATCGGGCTCAGCGCTCATCGGCTCCTCCGGGCGACTCTTACTTTCACCGTACGCGCCGACGCCCATCGTCATCCGGACGAACATGCACGTGCCAATCATGGCGGGATGGGCCTCTTGCCGAGTTCATAGCCGTACCTGACTATGCGTAACGGGTGGGCAGTTGAAACGGCGACTGACTGGGGGGCTCATGTCGACGGGAACAAGCAAGGCCTATTGGGCAGAGCGGGCCCTGCCCAGTGTGTTCAAGCACAATCTGCTGGGGCGTTACATCCCACAGTTCGGCGGCATGACCGGCTCTCGGGACAAACAGGTCGTGTACCTGGATGGCTATGCCGGCGAAGGGCGCTACGAGAACGGTGACTCCGGTTCGGCTGAGATCGCGATGAAGGTGGCCTCCAAGCATCGCTCGCAGCACCAGCTTCACTGGACATGCTTCTTCACGGAGGCCGACGCGAAGTCGGTGGCCAAGCTGGAGCAGGTGGCCGACATCTACCGCCGACAGGGAGTCGACGCCCGGGTGCACCACGGTGACGTCGACGGAGTTCTGCGCCAGGTGGTGAGCACGGCGGTCGGCAAGCCACTGTTCCTTTTCCTGGACCCGTGCGGATTAGTCCTTCCCTACGAACGGCTCGTGGGCACCCTGGCGGCACGCCGCCGGGCAGGGAACTGGCCCCCGACGGAGTTCTTGATGAACTTCAGCATGGACGCGGTGCGCCGGCTGGGCGGGAACGCCCGCTCCGCGAAAGGCCTGGAGGCGTCTTCGCTGCGATTCGATCAGGTCATGGGAGGCCGATGGTGGCGGGAGTACTTCCCAGCTGAGAGGGAGTGGGACCCCGATGCAGCCGAAAAGGTCGCCGTCGCGTACGCGCAGCGCCTGGGAGCGGCCACCGGCATGCTGGTGCGCTCGGTTCCCGTCTTCCGCGCCCCGCACCATCGCGGAGCCGTGTACCACCTGGTGTTCGGCACCTGGCGGCAGCATGGGCTGTGGGTGTTCGGGGACACAGTGGCTCGAGCCCGCGACGCCTGGTGGCAGGAGGTCGAACTCGCCGATGAAGCCCATGACCCGAACACTCTGTTCACCGCGGCATCGCTCCTGCGCCCGGACCCGAAGGAGGTCACCGAGGCCGCCATCCCGGTGATCGCGAAGAACCTGGAGCAGCTACTTGCCCAAGGTCGGCGGCCGTTCCGGCTGGTGGACCACACCTTGAACGTCTTCGGTGACTATTACGGGCAGGTGACCGAGCCCGCCGTGCGAGCAGCGGTGAAAAAGCTGCACGCGGAAGCCAAGACGCCCACCACGGGCGTCAGCAAAGGCAAGGAGAAGATCCGAGACATGGTCGTCGTCCCGGCTCGGTAGGTCAGGCGACGGCAGGAAGCGGCAGTTCATCCCACGTACGGCCGTGAAGTTCACGGCCGCCAGCCTTCGGTGTGCGGCCACCCCACTGCTTGAAGAAGAACGCGACCCCGGCCTCCTGGCAGTCATCCTTGATCTGCGTCACCCATGCTTCGTCCAACGGCCGGTGTCCTGGCCCCGACTCGCCGCCTGCGATGACCCAGTCGATGCCCGTCAGCTCAAGCCCTTCCAGCGGCCCTAGCAGCGGCTCGCACGACAGGAACCGCACTGCCGCCGGCACCTGCCGCAGGTCGTTCACGCGCGGCAGCTCCTTCGCGCTTTCCACGGACACTCCCATCCAGAGGTTGGCCGGCCACTCGAGCCGGTCGGCGACCTGCCGCAGGCGGCGGGCTCGCTTGGTGAGGACCTGGTAGGTGTGCTGCGGGGTGTCGGCGATCACGTCGAAGACGCGGCGCACGTACTCGAGCGGCACACGCGCGTGGAAGAGGTCGCTCATGGAGTTCACGAACACCGTGCGCGGGCTCTTCCACCCGTACGGCACGTGCAGGGCGTCCGGATGCACGGTCAGCCCGAACCCCGGCCCGGAGGTTCGCGGGTCACCGTCGGCCTGGTACTTCGGCGAGCCCATCGCCTTCAGCCGCTTCGCCAGCGTCAACGCGTAGCAGTTGTCGCATCCAGCCGAGACGCGGTCGCATCCCGTGGTCGGGTTCCATGTCGCCTCGGTCCATTCGATCGAGCTGCGATCACTCACGGCCGGCCCTCCATCCCCTCGAACCGAGCCCATCCACCGGCACCACTGGGGTTTGTCGTGCCCAACGAGCCGTGCGGTCACCGGTACTGGCATCCAACCATTCGGCTTGCGTGCGGCTCCCATCACCCCGTTGATCGAACTGACGTTCCCATCCTGCGGGGTGATCGGCCCGCTGTAAAGGCGCCGTCATGCGGCGAACCCGACGTTGGTGACGTACTCGTACTGGCCCCACTGAGAGCCCAGGTCGACGACCTGGTCGACCCACGCGTCGTCCAGCTCCTGGTCGTCGCCGGCCGCCCACGCGGCGACGATCCGGTCCCAGCGGCGCACGTTCATGGTGCGGAACTCCACGACGCGCTGGCGGGGCCGGTCGACCTGCGACTGGTTGACGGGGTGGATCTCCACGCGGGTGCCGCGGCCCTCACGATTGAGGCGGGCGGTCAGGTAGCGGGCGACGTTCTCGCGCCGCACCGTGCGGTAGGCCTGCTCGATCCGCTCAAGGTTGCGCCGCGAGGGCATGCGCCGGCCCTCAAGCCAGGCGCGCAGGGTGCGGTCGGTGACGGTCAGGCCGGCCGCGCGGGCTGCGGCGCGGGCGTGGGGAGTGCGGGTGAGGTAGTGCAGGCGGGCAAGGAGGCCTCGCCGGGCGGTGACGGGAGTGGCGATGTAGCCGGCGAGGGCGTCCAGCTGGCGCGCCACGGCTTCGTGGCCCTTGATGCCGCGGGCGCCGTACTTGCCGAACTCGATGTTCCGCTCAGGCATCTACTCTTCCGGTCCTTGGGTTGTGGATCACTCTACGGGGGCTGTGGGGGCCGATCACCGGCCCTGGGGTGGGTTTGATGCGGGGCCAGGTGATCGGCGCTGTGCGGGGTGCTGAGGGCCTTCACGGCCTGGTTCAGCTGTCGTCGGTGGGGGCAGGGTCGGTACCGACGGTGTAGACGTCCTTGACCTTCACCTCGGTCACGCCGCGGCCTTCGGGGAACACCTTGCGCCAGTCGCCGGTGACGTGGAGTTCGTCGGTACCCATCGCGCGGACGACCATCAGGCCTTCGTCGTGGGCGCGGTGGGCCTTCCACCACAGGTTGGCGAAGGCCTGGGAGCGGATGAGGTGCATCCAGTCGGTGCGGTACAGCTCCCGGTTGTAGTTCGACTCCCCCAGGGTCGAGACGAACTTCGAGTACATCGCCTTGACGTACTCCAGCGTCACCTCGTCCTCTTCGGCGATGGCCCGGTCCCGGGCGTCCTTGAGCGCGATGCGGAACTTCTCCAGCAGGTTCTCGGTGGCGCCGGAGGTGAACGACTCGTGGATCTCGGGCGGGTCACACAGGCCGTACTTCGGTCCGGACAGGCGCAGCAGCAGCCGCAGGGTGGGTTCGGTGACCCACAGCGGGCCGGGCTCGTCCCGGTTGCCGATCGGGTTGGGCAGCACCGCCTCGTGCTCCCAGGCGGGTGGCGTGATCAGGTGGACGCCGGCGCGGCGTCGGTCATGGTCGAAGCCGGTGGAGTGCTCCAGCTGCCCGATCGGCAGGTGCGTCTTGAGCGCGGACAGGTAGGCGCCGTTGATGTCGAGCGCGGTCACCTCGTGTACGCCGGCCGGGAGTTCGGGGCGGGTCCACTTGGGGCGGGCCTCCCAGATCTGGTCGGCGCCGCGGGCGGTCTGCTTGCGCAGGACCTCCGGCAGCCACGGGTGGGCGACGACGTCGTAGCGGCCGCCCTTTCGGGTGGCATCCAGCAACGCCATCGCGTCCGGGATCGCCCGCTTGAGCAGCGCCGCGGTGGCCGCCTCGACATCGCCGGAGTGCTGGGTCAGGGCTTCGGTCACGGCCTGGCGGATCAGGTCCGGCTCCGCGTCGGCCGGCTGCGCGCGCCGCCCGGCCGCAACGATCCGCACGCCCTTGCCCGCCCGTACGGTGGTCGGCTGCGCCGGGGAGGAAGCCACAAGCGCGGGCGGAGGCACGACCGCGGGAGCCGGGGTGGGGGCGGCGCACTCGGCGGGATCCAGATGCTGCGGGTAGCCGGCCACCTCGTGCCGGGCCGGCTGCCCGCACAGCACGCACGGCTGCGGGGCGGCGAGCTCCGCTTGGTCGTCGACGGCAGCCGCCTCGAGTGCGGCAGGGCCGGCCGGGGATTCCGCGGTGTCCGCGGCAGCGGCCGGCGGGGCGGGCGTGGTGCGACTGCGGACCTTTTCCTGTGCCTGCTGCAGGAAGTACGCGTACTTCTCGCGCACGTCACCGCTCGGGTCCCGGCCGGCTTCCCAGCCCCCGAGCGTCGACGGGCTCACCCCCAGGGCGCGCGCCACCTGAGCGCGGGAGAGTCCGAGTTCGCCGCGCAGCTGCCGCCGCTGTTCGGCCGTCGGCAGCGGTGTCCGGTCGGGCGGTGTCGACGCGAGCAGCGCGTCAATGGCCTGGAAATCGCTCATCGTCCGTCCCTTCCTGGGCTGCCTCGGTGGCCAGAGAGCCAGCGAGGGCTCATAGGTCATTATCTGGGGGTTTGAAATTCGTTTGTCCGGCGGAGATCTGACAGGTTGACCCGCTTCAGGACTGGTCGTAACAGGGCGCGTTCTCGGTGGTAGTTCTGCCAGAGTTCCTCGAGCTCCTTGTCCTCCAGTTCGATGTACGTGATCCCTGCACCCGAGTCGGGCAGGATCCGGAACGCGTCGACGCCGCCGTTGACGGTGATGAACTCCTCGGCAAGATCGAGGAATGTCGGGTCCGCGTGGTCTATGTGCAACTCGGCGGCGGACGGAATCAGTTCGCCTGTGACGGCACAGACGAGCGGCTGCCCACTGTCGAGTGCCGCATCCCGTGCCTGCGCTATTTGTTCAGCGATTGCATGGCGCAGTGCGGCAAGCACCTGCGTGCGTTGGCTGAAGGGGGTCAAACAGGCGTTCCATGAGAAGTCTGCTACCTCGCCGTCGAGCCGTATGAGGGCGATCCCAACGCTCCTGCGGTTGTGGTCGGTGTGGGCGATGACGCGGAAGTGCGCGATGCCGATGCCTCGCTTGAGGTCATATTCGGGATGGCATTTGAGAAGGCCTCTGAGGAATGCGTCATGATCGGGATCGGTGACATCTCCGCCAATTCCATATCGCTGGACGATGCCGCGGCAGATATTTCGGACGGCCTCCTTTGTGGGGTAGTGGGTCGCGCCTATGGTAATTCCTCTGGGCATGGGGATTCTCCGTGTTGGGCTGACAGGGTTAGGGCCTGGAGTCGTTCAGCCGGTCCCATGGGTTGGTCTGGGGGTGCGGAATGCGAGGACGTTGATTTGCGGTCGGATCACCTTGGGGGTGTTCGTTGATCCAGCCAAGTCCTCCGATGTCGAGCTGGTACCGGGCTCGTGTGACGGCGACGTACGCCAGGCGTGCCTCGCTTCTGGGAATACGTCCGGGGCGGCCGAGGTCGTCTTCTTCCGGCGGGGTGAAGTCTTCGCCGATGCGGACGGTGGGCCATTCGCGTCCCTTGGCCTTGTGGACGGTGGAGACGGTGACGTCGGCGCTGGTTTCGGAGCCGAGTTGGTCGACGGCAGCCAGCACGGCTTCGGTGCCGAGTTCGTCGACGAGTTCGACCCAGGGCAGCAGGTCCGCGCCAGCGGGGTCATTTTCGGCGTAGTCCTGTACTTCTCCCCAGCTGCGGAAGAGGTAGAGCTCGGGATGCCGGGTGCCACGGCCGTTTTTGAGGTCTTGTGCTGCGCTGGCCAGGCTCCGGAGGGCTCCCCCTCCGCCGGCCATGGCGACGCGGCGGCCTGCTTCCATCTGGTGGAGGACTTCGGCCATGGCGCCCCCGTTGGTGCGGCACAGCACAACGTCTGGTTCTTCCAGTTTCTCCAGCCGCGTGGTGGTTGCCTGGTGCCCGCTCAGGCGGAGGGGTGAGCGGGTCAGGGAGAGCCATCGGTTGGCTTCGGCTGCGAGGGCGGGGCCGAAGCGGAAGGACTGGGTGAGGGTGAGGTGCGTTCCGTCGAAGTCGGTCATGATGTCGCGGGCGCCGCGCCAGCTGTAGATCTGTTGAGCGCTGTCACCGACCAGGACGATTTGTGCGTGGCCGCGCTGGAGGTTCAGGACGTATTCGAGGGCCGGGTTGGTGTCCTGTGCTTCGTCGAGGAGGATGTAATCCGCGCTGATGTGCGGGTCGGACAGCTGCCAGACCTTCAAGTAGTGGTCGTGTTCCACTTTGAGTTTGCTGCCGGCGGGATCCCGGACGTCGTTCCATGCATGTTGGGCGTAGGGCAGAACGGTGGTGGCCAGCACACGGTGGACGGCGGGGTCTTCGGCGCCGCGCTGCAGCGGGACGTGCTTGGTGTCGATTTCTTTGTCCGCTGACTGGCAGTAGCGCAGGACGGTCTGTTTGGCGATGTACGCCAGGCTGGTGTTCTCGAATACGCGTTCGTTTACGGTGAGCTTCTGGGTGAGGCCGAGAAGTTCGGCGGTTTTCCAGGCCGGGATGCGTGCGCCGCCGAACCGGTGGCGGTAGCGGTGCCCGAAGGCCGCATAGGCCAGGCCGTGGCCGGTTCGGCATTTGACGCGCGGGGGGAATCGGCGTGCGGCTGCTTCTTTGATGGCCCGGTTGAAGGCGAGATAGAGGCCCTGGCGCCGGTGGTCGGAGGCAGCGAGTAGTTCGAGGGTGGAGGTCTTGCCTGTGCCGGCGCCTGCCTGCAGAACGAGGTTTCGGCCGGTGGTGAAGGCGGTGACCGCGGCGTGCTGTTCGTCCGTGGGGGTCAGCGTGGGCACAGTGCGCACTCTCCGTTCTGGTTTCCTGCGGCATGCCGAGGTGCCGCGGGCCTCTATCGGAGCGTGGCAGACGGCTCTGACAAAGGGCCCCCGCGAATCCGGACACGTGATCAAAGGCCGAACGGGTCATCGGGCGGGACGAGTTCAGAATGCCGGGGTGTCTGATCCGGTTCTGGTCTTCGCCACGTGGTGGGCCAGGGTGAGCAGCTTCTGCTGCTGGGGGTCCAGGCCCTGGGGCTGATTGTTGCGGGCGCTGACGGAGAAGAACGCCACGGGCCCGTAGAAGGGGCCGTCGAAGCAGTCCAGAAGCCTGAGCACCTCGTTGGCGACCGGATTGTTGTTTTCCGGAGCCGGGGTGATCAGTTCGCCAACGTAGGCGTGGAGACTGCGCGGCTCGCGCAGGATGACGCGGTCAACAGCCCCACCCCCGCTGCTGACCTTGTCGCGCATACTGCCGGCCGTCTCCGACTGGAAGTCGAGTTGGCCGTCCGGAGTGATAAGCGCGAAGGTCACCTCGGCTTCGCCGCGGCCGGCCTCCCAATCCGCCGGGTCGTCGTCGGTCGCGTTCTCCAGGCTCTCGAGGTCGCGTGTAACGATGCTCTGCCGCAGCGTGCGGAACTGGCCGAGCGCGTCAGCGACGGCATCATGCTGCTTCAGCAGCCTCATGGCCGTGGCATGGGTGGCCGGCAGGTTGGCCCAGTTCGGCACGTCGTATTCCGGCACCGGCCGGTCGTGGGCGGCTTCGATGCGCCGGCCGATGCTGGTGACGCACGCGGCGGACACGCTTCCCGGCTTCAGTCCGGGTGTCCGCTGCCCCCAGGCAACGGAACTGGAGGCCGCCATCCAGGCGACGGCAATGAGCTGGCGCAGGTTGAAACCGTTCACGAGCGCTTCGTGGAAGGTGTCGTAGGCCTCCTGGCGCCGGTGCTCCGGGACGGGAGGTTCGTTGTAGCTGCGGTCCAGCAGCCCATCGAGGTAGGCCAGGGCGGTGACGGCCTCAAGGTCCATGACGACGTCCCGAAGGCGCGTGGGCCGCCTGAGCAGCAGGTGCCTTACGCCTTCTGCGGCCTCTTGCCTGGCGCGGGAGACGTCATCGCCGAAGGCGTGGGCGAGCCGCCAGGGCACCTTATCCACGTAGACGCCGCGGATGCTGTTGTCGTCGTTGAAGGCGAAGTCAGCGATGGTTGCGGGGAGTGCCGGAGCCAGCCAACGCTGGCGATGCAGGTTGCAGAGAGTGTCAAGGTCGGCGCTGCGTGAGGCCCCGAGGCTGTACTTGCTGGTGCTGAGCGGTCCAAAGGTGTCCCGTTCCGTCCGCACCATGATGTCGATCATCGCGAGCAGTGCGAGCGCGTCGGGCACCGACGGCATTTCCTCCGGGAACGGCGCATCTTTGTGGCCGGCGACCCAGGCGCTGGCCTTGTCCACCTGCTCCTGAAGCGCCTTCTTCTCTGCTTCCCGGGCTCGTTCCTCTTCCTGCCGCCGGGCCACAGCGGCCGCCTCGCGACAGTCCCGGCACGTGCTGCTGGAGGTGGTCTCTTGGTACGGGAAGGCATCTGGGCGCCACAGCCCGAGGGCAGCCATCTCCGAGCGGGTCGTGACCGTCGTCGGCCCCCCGCATTCGGAACACAGACGGGTCAGCAGCGCCGCACGGCTGCCCGCTTTGACGGTGCGCAGGACGTGATTGCTGGATCCGAGCTCAGCGACCTTGTGTGTCCATGTCCCAGGTTCGGTGAACGCCCAATAGGCCAGGCAGATCTCTTTGTCCTGATCGGAAAGGTCAGACTCCAGCAGCACCTCAACGAGAGGCTGTTGCTCACCGGGTAAGAGATAGCGCTGACCCTTCGCCTGCTGCGCGTTTCTGCCCTGCCGCTGCCGATTCCGCCGACGCTGGCGTTTCCCCACCGCACCCCCTTGTCAGAAAACCAGGATAACGAGGTTCACTGACACCACACCCCCGGCTCCATCAGCAGCACCTGCCCTGCTGGCGTTTCGGACAGGTAGCAGCCGGGGGCAGAAAACCTCAGTCGTGCTGGCGATGAGCTGGAACAGGTGCGTCCGTACTGCCCCACGTACGGACCACGACGTGGTCGGTGAAGGCGTGCACGACGCGGTAGGCCGGGGCGGCCTTCGCCTGGCGACGCTGCGCTGTGATGTACCGCTCGGCCTCACGACGGTCACGCCGCGGCGTCCCGCACAACTGCCATGATTTGCCGTTCCACATCTCCGGAACCCACCGCTCCTGCGGCTGCGGGCGGTCCTCCCTGATGCCGTAGCGGGACTGCACTCGCACATCCTTCGCAGCAACCGGTGGACCGAAGTCGTCCAACGACGTCGGCGCGGGCGCCGCCCCCCGACGCCGGGTCTCACACAGCAGGCACAAATCGCGCGCACTCTCGTCCACCGGCCCGGTCGGATGCTCCAGACAGCGCGTCGTGGGCTTCGGCTTGGACACCGACTCCTCCAACTGCGCCATGGCCCGGGTCAGATCCGCCCGGATCTCGTGCAACTTCGCATCCGTCGTCTCGCTCGTCAGCTCTTCGCCGTGCTCGCCCAGCACGCGCAAAGCCCGCCCGAGAGCAACAAGCTGAGCGTGGTTCACGTGCATCCTCCCTCTGTCCCCGCCCCTACGCGTAGGACCCTTCAGCGTACGTGGGGCGCAGTACCGCGCAGCATGCGCAACCTCATCGCCTGCCACAGCTCCCCCGCTCCACGGCTGCTGTCCGGCCGCGCATAGTGCCGACCTGGACAGCACGCATCATGCGCGATCTTCGCCACGCCGTAGTCGCGATGGTGGGGGCCGGGCCAGGCGATACCGCCGGCCAAGTGGAACACCTCGGTCAGAGCGAAGGACCGGTAAGGGAAGTCACCGGGAACCAGAGCGATCCATGCCGGCTCGAACTCAGGTTCCTCCGTATCACGGTCCACCCGCGTCGGATCAGGTCCGGCCTGCGGCCGATAGGTATTCACGCCGTCGTAGTCGAGTGTGCGATGCCGGTGCGTGGCAATCCCACACTCCGGACACGGGACCGTCAAGCGCCGTCCCCACCCAGGGATGGCTTCAGACGAAACGCGCACCCCTGTCCCCCGGTTTCGGTGAGAGCAGTCAAAACCCAGCGGTTTGTGGGCCTGCGGCTCCGGATGAAGTGGTGGGGAGCAGGCTATCGGACCTCTCTGACAACGTGCGTCCATGACGATGCGGCGCAGTGGGGCAAGTCGGCCCCGTCGGCGTATCGGCGGCCGATGCTGACGCACGGTCAAGGGTGCGGCACTCCGTGTCCAATGTCCGCACCCGTCTATGCCTGAATCACCTGCCGATGCCACCGCCCTTCACGGCCCCCCGTAGCTGCTGCGCCACGTCGAAACGGTTCAGACTCTCAGCAGCTGCATAGCGGGTCACGGCGTCTTGGACTGCGGCCGCCGCCTCGCCCCAGATCCGTCGCTGGTGTGCGCGCTCGTCCGGAGAATCGAGTTGTTCCAGCCTCGCGCGCTCAAGATCTGCAGCCCGCTGCAGGGCGATCAATGAAGCCGGCAGGCCAGCCTGGCTCGACTCGTCAGTGCCTGCCGTGAGAGCACTCGGTCGTCCGTCTGCGGGCGCAGGGGCAGAGACTTGCGTTCCTTCAGCGGCTGGCGCCGACGGCTGGCGTGACACGAAGGGCTGCGGCCCCGGCACGGGTGCGGCGTCCGTCCGGTGGGCGACCTGACCGGCTCGCTGCGCGACGACTGTGGGGCTCTCCTCATCGGGGAGACTGGACCGCCGCGGCGCCGGATGGTCCGCAGTGCGGGTCAACTCCACGCTGTAGAGGCCGCGGCGCTCAAGGGGCGCACTGGGGACGAAAATGTCTTCGCCGAAAGTGCACGTGGTGTCCACGTCCCTCCCGGAAAAGCGGATGCCCTCTTCGCCAGACTGTTGTTCCTCGGGCTCCGGTTCCTCCTCACTCTGGTAGTCCGCCCAGCGCTCCCGATGTTGTTCCGGCACCCACATGTAGGCGCCGGAGCGCCGGTCCCTGCGGGACGCAGCGAACAGCGGGGTCACGCTGCCAGTGGCTGCTGCAATCAGTGTCTGGCCGACCGTCACCCCTCGGGTGTTGCCCTCATGGCCGGTCCATCCGGTGCCTTCGTCGTCCTGGCCGCGGGGAGTGTCCCATTGCAGGTGAACCTTCCCGCAGCCCGTCTTGACGCGTGCATCGAGGCAAGGTCGTTCGGCACTCGCGGTGCACAGCCACTCAATGAGGACGCGGAATCCGCCGATCAAAGTGATATCTGCCGCGTTGCTGATTTCCCGCCAGGTCAGCTGCCTGGTCAGCATCCAGTTCGACCGGTCGATCAGGTGGAATCTGTCGTCGTGTGTAATCCAGTTGGCTACCAGTCCGGCTTCGGCATGAGCCTTGGACCGCCGCAACACGGTGCCCGCACTGGCGTTGTAGTACTGCGCTTCACACCCCAGGCTCACTCCGCCGGCGCCCACGAGGGTCACGTCCGGCCGCGAAGTCCGATGCTTGGTCGTCTTCTCCACGAAGACCTCCAGACCGGCCGCCTGCCCAGTGCGGGCCAGGAAATCCTTCATGGCCTTGTGCCGGTCGCTCTCCTCCGGCGTCATCTCAGGGGGCGTTGGCAGATGAGCGGCGCGCAGGCGCAGAACACCGTCGGGGCCGCGCTGCTTGCGCACGTACATGTGCGGACTCTTGACCCCGCTCAGTTCGGCCTTACACGGACGTCCCAAGCTCTTCTGAACGCAGACAAGCAGTTCGCGATCCCTCTCGGCAACGGGCACCAGCAAGCTGTCCCTCAGGTCCGCCAGACCCAGCCACGTGCTCCCCAGGCCGAGGTCTTCCCGATCAAGATTGAGGATCCGCTGAAGACCTGAATGGAACACGCCGTTAGCCATAGATACCCCCGCCCGTGACGAAAGCTCAGTACGCCTTCTTCAAGATAGGAGGCACCACTGACATCAACACCAGGCAGGGAAGGAATCACACTCGAAACGCGAACGTGCGTACGATGATTTTCGGCAATCGGCGCCTTCATGCGCGGTGACAGCAGGTCGCACCGGCCTCCAAGCTCTCGGCTTCAACAGTGAAATTGGGGAAGCGGGCCGTTCAAGGGACTTGATATAGAACAGTCGGCGCGCACATGTGGGTTTCCACGCCAAGCAAGGGCCTCTTGAGGTGGGGCCACGGCTCCACACCAGTCGATCGCCAGCGCAACCCGCCCAACAGCCCTTACGCCGCGAAGCCGACGTTGGTGACGTACTCGTACTGGCCCCACTGGGAGCCGAGGTCGACGATCTGGTCGACCCAGGCCTCGTCCAGCTCCTGGTCGTCGCCGGCCGCCCAGGCGGCGACGATGCGGTCCCAACGGCGCACGTTCAGCGTACGGAACTCCACCATGCGCTGGCGGGGCCGGTCGACTTGCGACTGGTTGATGGGGTGGATCTCCACGCGGGTGCCGCGGCCCTCGCGGTTGAGGCGGGCGAGCAGGTAGCGGGCGACGTTCTCCCGCCGCACCGTGCGGTAGGCCTGCTCGATCCGTTCCAGGTTGCGCCGCGAGGGCGCGCGCCGGCCCTCCAGCCAGGCGCGCAGGGTGCGGTCGGTGACGGTCAGGCCGGCGGCCCGGGCTGCGGCGCGGGCGTGGTCGGTGCGGGTGAGGTAGTGCAGGCGGGCCAGGAGGCCTCGCCGGGCGGTGACGGGGGTGGCGATGTAGCCGGCGAGGGCGTCCAGCTGGCGGGCGACGGCTTCGTGGCCCTTGATGCCGCGGGCGCCGTACTTGCCGAACTCGATGTTCCGCTCAGGCATCGTCTCTTCCGGATTCTCGGGTCAGTGGATCACTGTACGGGGCGGTGAGCGCCGATCACTCGTCCTGGCGGGAGATTGGTGCCGGGACGGGTGATCGGCGCTAGGAGGGGCGCTCAGCGGGCGGTGCGGGCTGGTTGTGGCCGACGCCCACGGTGTAGACGTCTTTGACCTTCACCTCGGTCACGCCGCGGCCTTCGTCGAAGACCTGGCGCCAGTCGCCGATGACGTGCAGTTCGTCGGTGCCCATGGCGCGTACGACCATCAGGCCTTCGTCGTAGGCGCGGTGGGCCTTCCACCACAGGTTGGCGAAGGCCTGCGAGCGGATGAGGTGCATCCAGTCGGTGCGGTACAGCTCCCGGTTGTAGTTCGACTCCCCCAGCGTGGAGACGAACTTGGAGTACATCTGCTTGACGTACTCCAGCGTCACGTCGTCGCCGTCGGTGATGGCCCGGTCCCGGGCCTCCTTCAGCGCGATGCGGAACTTCTCCAGCAGTCCTTCGGTCGCGCCGGAGGTCCACGACTCGTGGATCTGAGGCGGGTCGCACAGGCCGTACTTCGGGCCCGCGAGGCGCAGCAGCAGGCGCAGGGTCGGTTCGGTCACCCACAGCGGGCCCGGCTCGTCCCGGCTGCCGATCGGGTTCGGCAGCACCGCGTCGTGGTCCCAGGCGGGCGGGGTGATCAGGTGGACGCCGGCGCGGCGGCGGTCGTGGTGGTTGCCGCTGGAGTGCTCCAGCTGGCCGATCGGCAGATGCGTCTTGAGCGCGGACAGGTAGGCGCCGTTCATGTCGAGCGCGGTCACTTCGTGCTCGCCGGGCGGCAGTTGGGGGCGGGTCCATTTGGGGCGGGCCTCCCAGATCTGGTCCGCGCCACGCGAGCTCTGCTTGCGCAGGATGTCCGGCAGCCACGGGTGCGCGACCACGTCGTAACGGCCGCCCTTACGGCTGTGATCCAGCAGCGCCATCGCATCCGGGATCGCCCGCTTCACCAGCGCCGCGGTCGCCGCGTCCACATCGCCGGCGTACTCCGCGAGCGCGGCCGCGACCGCCGAGCCGATCAGGTCGGGGGTGTCGGATGCCGCCTGCACCCGCCGGCCGACGGGCACCACCTTCACGCCCCGCGCCGCCCGGCCCGGCCGTCCGGCGGGCGCCGGCTGCCGCATTTTCTCCCGGGACGCGGGCGTGGCCGGCGGCGCGGGCTCGGCCGTGCCGCACTCGGCCGGGTCCAGATGCTGCGGGTAGCCCGCGACCTGGTGACGGGCCGGCTGCCCGCACAGCACACACGGCTCGGGCACGGCCAGGACGTCGACGTCGTCCGCGCCGACACTCGGCTCCGCTTCCACCGGGTCGTCGACGGCGGGCTGGTCGGCGGGTTGTTCCGCGGCCGCGGCCAGCTTGGTGCGGGCGCCCTCGAGGAAGTACGCGTACTTCTCCCGTACCTCGCCGCCCGGATCCCGTCCCGCCTCCCAGCCCCCGACCGTGGACGGGCTGACGCCCAAGGCCTGCGCCAGCTGCGCGCGTGAGAGGTTCAGCCCCTCGCGCCGCGCGCGCCGCTCCGTGGCGGGCGGCAGCGGGATGCGGCCGGGCGCCGTGGACGCGAGCAGCGCGTCAATGGCCTGGAAGTCGCTCATGCTCTGTCCCTTCTGGCCGGTCACGTGTGGGCCATGTCGACGAAGCGGGAGTAGTGCAGCTGGGCGGCGACGGTGATGGTGGCGGTGGGTCCGTTGCGGTGCTTGTCGAAGATCAGGTCGACTTCGCCGGCGCGGGGTGATTCGGCTGTGTAGGCGTCGTCGCGGTAGAGCAGGATCACGATGTCGGCGTCCTGTTCGATGGCTCCGGACTCGCGCAGGTCGGCCTTGGTGGGACGCTTGTCGGCGCGGGCCTCCGGGCCTCGGTTGAGCTGCGCGAGCGTGATGATCGGCAGCTGGAGTTCCTTGGCCAGGAGCTTGAGGGAGGTGCTGATCTCCGCGACTTCCCGCTCTCTGGATTCGGGGCGTCGGCCGCTGAGGTTGATGAGCTGCATGTAGTCGATGACGACCAGGCCGAGCCGGGGCTCGCGGGCTTTGAGCCGGCGCAGCTTGGCCTGGATGGCGCCCAGGGTGTTGGCGGATTCGTTGATGTACAGCGGTGCTGCCTGGATGGCGGGCACGCGGCGGGCCATGCGGTCCCAGTCCTCGTCCGTGGTCGTCCCGGAGCGCAGGTGGTGCAGGGCTACCCGGCATTCGGCGGACAGCAGCCGCATGTTGAGTTCGTCCACGCTCATCTCCAGCGAGACGAAGGCGGCCGGGATGTCCTGCTGGATCGCGCAGGCGCGGGCGATGTCCATGGCCAGGGTGGACTTGCCCATGCCGGGGCGGCCCGCGATGACGATCATCTGGCCGGGCTGAAGGCCGCTGGTGAGGCTGTCGATGTCGACGAACCCGGTGGACAGGCCCGTCGGGCCGCCGCCGTTCTTGGCCTGGTCGACGCGGTCCAGGGTGTCTTCCAGGGTGTCCTTGGGCAGTACGAAGTCGTCGTCCTGCTGGACGCCTTCCACGACGGTGGCGATCTTCTGTGCGGCGTCGGCGACCAGCTCGTCACTGTCGCCCTGGCCGACGAAGGCGGCCTCGGTGATGGCGACGCCGGCTTCCGCGAGGCGGCGCAGTACGGCTTTCTCCTTGACGATCTGTGCGTGGTAGGGGCCGTTGGCGGGGGTGTCGACGGCCTGGATCAGGTCGTGCAGGTAGGCGGCCCCACCGATCCTGGCCAAGTCACCGCTCTTGGTGAGCGCGGCGGTGAGCGCGATGGGGTCACTGGGCTCGTTCTTGCTGCGCAGCTCAAGGATCATCCGGTGGATGATCTGGTGGCGAGGGACGAAGTGGTCCTCGGGCCGAATGATGTTCTGGCACTCGATGGCTGCCGAATCGAGCAGCATCATGCTGCCCAGAACGGACTGCTCTGCCGGCACGGCTTGCGGGGGAACCCTGCTGAATCCGGCATCAGGTTGGTCTGGCGCTACAGTCGAGGTCATGGTCTCTCCTGAGATCTGCGGCGCCCGCGACCGGCCAAGGAAGACGGGCGCCGCTTTACTGTCTGCGGCGGTGGGCTGGGCCTACACGGCGGGCTGGCGCAGCGCATCCAGCAGGTCACGGAAGTTGCGGCTCGTCCCGCCCTTGGCGGCGTCGGAGGGGGCCGGGGGCTGCTCCGAGGGGGCTGTCTGGGCCGGGATGCCAGAGGGGTCCGGCTGGACGTCGTGGCGGCACAGGGCGTAGCGGCCGTCGATCTCGTACTGGCCCCACGCGTCGCACCGCGGGCACGCGTCGATCGCGGCCTGCCGCGGCGAGGAACCGGCCCGTGAGGGCCGGGCAGGCGCCTGCTTGCGGTAGGGCAGGCGGCCGATGCGGTGGGTTTCCAGCAGCAGCTCGTGATTGTGGGCCCCGCCGGGATTCTGCATCAGCTTCTCCCGCAGCTCACCATCGAACGCCCACCCGCGCTCTGTGGCCTTCGCCGCCAGAACGGGCGCCAGGCGCTCAGCGGATTCCGGGGAAAGCTCCCACGGCCCCGTCAGCGACATCAGCAGCTCCCGCGCCTTGCCCACGACGGCAGGATCGACCGGTGCCGCGGCGGGCGGCTCGTCACCGGCGGAAGCAGCCTCGACGTGGCCAGCAGCCGCCGTGGGCAGCTGCGTCTGACGGGGTGCGGCCGGGCTGACCGCGCGCACGGCCGCGTACCGGGGCAGGTCCTCGATGCGCTCACGCAGCACCACCCTGGACTCCTCGCGGGCCCGGCGAGTGGAGCGGGTGAGATGCGCAGCAAGAGCCCTGCTCATCTCCCAGCCCTGACTGGCGGCCGCTTCAGCGAGCAACGGAGCCAGCTCTCCGACCGTGCGGCGCCCGCACGCCCACCGGCCCGGCAACCCGGCCAGCAACTCGGCTGCGGCCGCCACACGTGCTGGGTCCACCGAAGCCCCTGCGCCCGCTGTTGCAGCGGAGGGGTTTGGGGAGGAGGAATCCTCCTCCTCCCTATGGGGGGGAGTGGGGGGGGCGGCGCACCCGGGGACGGCAATGCCGTCTGCGGTGTGACCTGCGGTTTTATCTCCGTTGCCGTCGCCGGGGTCGCCGTCGCCGTGAATGCCGGCGCCGGGAATGCCGTCTGCGGTGTGACCTGCGGCTTTACTTGTTTCCGCAGGTCGGGCCGGGGACGGCATTCCCGTCTGCGGTGTGACCTGCGGTTTTGCAGCTTCGGAAGTGGCTGGGACCGTCCGGGCCGGATTGTAGGACGGGTGCTGGAACAGCTCGTATTCGGCCTTGCCGAACTTGCCCTTCTCGTTGGACTGGATTCGCCGGATGAAGCCGGCCTCGATGAGCCCGCGAAAGGAAGCGCGCACCGCGTCCCGGCCCACCAGGCCACTGCCGTTGCCGCTACGGATCCCCTCCTGCTGCAGGGACGCGATGACGTCCGTGACGGTGAAGGGACGGCTGGAGGCGGCCAGGAACATGCAGTGCAGCAGCACCAGGTAGTCCAGGGCGTCGGTCATGCCGGCGCCGAAGACCATGTGCTCGTGGACCGAGACGGGCGGCAGCGGCTCGCGCCCCTGGCTGGCGGCGGAAACGATCTGGCGTGTGGGAAAGTCGTCGCGTGTCACTGGCCGCCCCCTCGCACGCTCAGGCCGCGAACGAGGCCTGCGGCCGCCACCCGAAGCAGCGATTCACGCACGTCGGACAGGGCGAGCGGACGGCCGTCGTCACGCGTGACGTCCCGGGCCGCCAAGGCCCGCAGCAGCGCCTCCTCGCTGACCTCCGGCTCGGGTTCGGCGAACACCGTCGCGCGAGCACGCCAGCGCTGCCACTGCTCCATCAGGAACGTGGCGTGCAGGAAAACGGCGTAGTCCAGGCCGGAGCGCAGCCCGCTGTCCAGGACACGCGCGGACACGACGACGTGTTCGACAGGTTCGCGACCAGGCACGATACGAGAATTGAGGAAGTCGTCCGGCGGTCGCGGAGGAGGACTTGCCGCGCGGCCTTCATCTGGAAGGCCGGGATCGGTTTCGACGGGCTGCCCAGCAGCCTCGGTCTGGCTGTGCAAAAGGAGTCATCTCCCCAGGTCGGGGAGCCGCGACCAGCAAATGTGACCTACTGCCAAGCCCGGAGTAGTGGCGTTGCGCCTTGTGTGGCGCATACTCTGGGTATAGGTGACCACGCGGGCCATTGGCCCACGGGCATCACCCGGCAGACGAGGTCACCTCGCTGCTCACGACTCAGGGCTTTGGTAGGCGCGAGTCGAATTGCTAGGAAGCGGTCCTGTTGTGGCGACAGGGCCGCTTCGGCGTTTCTACGGCGGTCGGGTGGTCTCGTGCACGTCAGCACGCTTCCGAGAGTGCGAAGCCGTCGGCGGCCTCCGGGTGTTTCTGGGCCCAACCCTTGAGGAGGCGCAAGTAGGCTGCCCGGTGTCTCGGGCGCGGCATGCTATGGCCGTTTTCCCAGCGGAGAAAGGCCATCCGGTGCACACCGAAGGCGTCTGCGATCTCTTCTTGCGTCAGCCCGGAGGCCTTGCGGAGACGAGCCCGTACCTCCGGCGGAGGAAGAACATCAGCGGGACGGCTGAGCAGCTCATCCACCACATCGGTTAGATCGGTCATCACTCCCCTTCCACGTGTGATCAGAAACTGTACATGGACTGCAGCTCCTAGTGGTGCAGTTGAGGACGTGTCAGAGACCCCGTTTTCAATGTCTGCATCTCCGACAAGCCAATCTGTCCAGGTAGAGGCGCAGATAGGGTCACTCGCATGCGCCTTGCCCTCTTCGACCTGGACGGCACCCTGGTCGACCGCCATTCCGCCGTCGCGGACGCCATAGCCACCCTCAGCCACGACCACGGCTACGGCTCGGAGATCGAGCACTGGCTGCTGACCGAACTCGCCGACCGGGCAGACCGCAGCGACTTCGACCGCCTGCGCAGCGCCTTTCAACTCGCCGAGTCCGCCGACCATCTGTGGCGCGTCTACGTCGACCGCATGGCGGCCGCCGTCCACTGCCGCCCGGCCGTCCTCAACAGCCTGCAACAGCTCAAGGACGCCGGCTGGAGCATCGGTGTCGCCACGAACGGGGCCAGCGACGTCCAACGCGCCAAGGTCCGGGCCACTGGCCTCGCCGACCTGATCGACGGCATCGCCGCCTCCGGCGACATCGACGCCCGTAAGCCCGATACCCGGCTCTTCGAGCTCGCCGCCGCACGGTGCGGCACCCAGCTCACGCCCGACGACTGGATGACCGGCGACAACCCCGAAACCGACATCGTCGGCGGTGCAGCCGCTGGTCTGCGCACCATCTGGGTCCGCGACCGGCCCTGGCCGGAGCACGTCCCCGCCCCCGACCACACAGCCGACGACGTCATCGACGCCATCGACTACCTGCTCACCCAGCCCACGGAGTAGCCCTGTGCACCAGCCCACCGTCGGCATCCTCCACCCCGGCAGCATGGGCGCCGCCGTCGCCGCCTGCGCCGCGACCAACGCGGCCGCGGTGCTGTGGTGCCCGGCGGGACGAAGCCCCGCCTCCGCCGCACGCGCCGAGAAGGCCCGCCTGACATCGGTCGCCACGCTGCCCGAGCTGCTGGACCGCAGCGACATCGTCATCAGCCTCTGCCCGCCGGCCGCCGCCGAAGACCTCGCCCACGACGTCGCCCGGGCCGGATACACGGGCGTGTACGTGGAGGCCAACGCCATCAACCCCGAGCGCACGCTGCGGATCGCCGGGCTGCTCGCACCGGAGGCCACCGTCGTCGACGCCGGCGTGGTCGGCTCCCCGCCCGTGGGCGGCAAGTCACCGACGCTGTACCTGTCCGGTCCATCTGTCACGGCCGTCCAGCTTGAAGAACTCTTCGCGGGCACTCCCGTCCATACCAAGGTGCTGGGTACCGACGTCGGGCAGGCATCCGCGCTCAAGCTCGCGTACGCGGCATACCAGAAGACGTCCCGCGTCCTGGTGGCGCTCACGACCGGATTGGCTCGCGAGCACGGGGTCGACCAGGAGCTCATCGACGTCGCCTCACGGCGCACCGCCTCGTACCTCTCCGAGCCCGAGTACATCGCGAAGACCGCAGCCCGCGCCTGGCGTTGGGGTCCGGAGCTGGAAGAGGCAGCCGACATGCTCGCGGCCGCCGGCCTTCCACCGGAGATGCTGCGCGCGGCCGCAACCACCTTGTCACGCTGGGACGACGTCAAGGACGACAGCGAGCTCACGCTTACCGACGCCCTGGACCGCCTCGCCCACCCCTGACCCGCTCTCATGCCGTAGCCGCCTCCGCCCGCTGCATCAGCAGCTGGTCAATGCGCAGTGCGGCCTCCTGCGGCGACACCGTCGTGGTGTCCACCGTGAGATCCCAGGCCATGGCTTCGTGCGTGTCCAGGTCCTCACGGGTCGCATCCCAGGCCTCCAGGCGCGCCGCGGTGTCCACATCACCCCGGCCTTCGGACCGCCGCGCGGTTTCTTCCCTCGAGCACCACAGCAGGACCGCAGCCCAGTCGGCCGGGAAGCTGTCGATCAGCGCCCGGATGCCGTCGACCTGTCCAAGGTGCACGACCGGGACTCCGGTCGCGAACGCCGTGTCCAGGCCGGGGCGGTCGATGACGTACACGTTGCCGTACCTGCTGTTGGCGTAGACGACGTCGCCCGCGGCCTCCAGCTCAAGCAGCTGCTCGGCAGTGCCCATCCGGTAGCCGACGCTCTTGCCTGAGCCGACCTTGAGGCGTGCAAACTGCTCATATCGGGAGCCGAGTTGTGTGAGGGCCATGGTGACGGTGTCCTTGCCGGCCGCGGGCGGGCCGTAAAGGATCACCCCTTGTGTCATCCCGCCACCGCCCCGATCGCCTGACGTGCCTGATCTGCCAGAGAGATTGCGGCGCCCATGCGGTTGTCCACCACTAGATGAGGCACGACAGGACGCAAGTCCACGTCGACGGTGGCCACATACTCCTCCCACCGCTCCAGCTTCCACGCGTCCCGAGCTGCGCCGCGGTGGGAGATGTACTCGTGCATCGACTCCACATCGCACTGAACCCAGATTGGCGCCACCTCCACGCCGTACGACGCGCACCGGTTGATCAGCCGCTCCATCCACTGCTTGTCCGTGAGCTCTGTGATGAAAGGCGCGGTCACCACGGCAGAGATGCCGCAGGACACATGGGAGTAGACGGCCTGCATCAGTGCGGCGTATTCAGCCGGCCGGACCTTGGAGCGGTACAGGTCCGTGTGCCGGTCGTGTGGCTGCGATCCCAGGGCAGCGAGCAGGGGTTCCACCAAAGGCCGGGTCAGCGGGTCCTTGTCCACCAGGGGCCAGCCCGTCAGATGTGTCAGAAAACGGGCGAACTCGGTCTTTCCCGAGCCCGCATACCCGCCCACCAGAACCACACAGGGCCGGTGCGGGTCACCGCCGGTACGCCGCCGCTTCCACGCCTCCATCACCCGCTGCTGCCAGCTATAGCTGTCGAAACCGTCCCCGTTCCCGATCCGGGTCAAGGCGCGCTCAACGGCGATGACGTGAAGGCCATTGCGCTGTTCAGGAAGCGGACTGACCTCGAACTTGGTCTCCTCTCCCGGGAGCGCCGGACGGAACCCGAGCGATGGCTCCGTCGCCCGGTACAGCAGGCAATAAGCCCGACGGTACGACGGACCCGGATAGCTCTCGCCAGTCTCGTGCTGGCTCAAGGTTTGGGGATTCGCGGCAGGCACACCCTTCAGACCAGCCTGCTCTGCCACGAGCCGGAGCTGCTCACCCGCTTCCTCAAGCGTCAGCCCGTGAGCCTCGCGGTGCTCCCTGAGCTTGTCCGGGCGCCATCCAGCGCGCTTGCTCACCCCGTGATCCTCCGTCTTCACCATGATTCGGAGCCTAGGCGCGGGCCCCGAAAACCCATGTGTACCTACTCGTTGAAAACGTGTTGAGAAACTCGTTCACCGAAGTGACGAGCGATCTGTGATGTTGCTCAGCCCCCTTGAGGCGTGTGATGGGCCCCACAACGACGGCCGTCAGAGGGGCGCAGTACGTGATCAGGCAATGCGATATCAAGGCGACGCTTCAAGCGAGAGCAGCGTACCCCCTTAAGGCTTATTCGCTTAAGGGGGCGTCGGTGACGTCGCACTCTATGGGGCGCGAGGTACCAGCAAGGGCGCTGCTAGGTGACGGCGAGTCGGTACCGCATCCGGTACTTGTGTGCCGCCTTTGTCAGCAGAGACGCCTCGATCGGTCGATCGCCATCGGAATACACGATCCGGAAGGTGAGCATGACCGGCATGTCCTTCGGGAGTTCGAGGGCTACAACCTCTTCCTCTGTAGGGATCTCGGAGGAGACCTCGTCCACGAAAGTCCGGGGCGGGAACCCCAGTTCGTTCAGCAGGGTAGGTGTACCTCCTCGGATCTTCGGGCGGTCCATCATCGCCGTACCTTCCGCAAGGTCGAGCGGGTAGTACGAACAGGTGAGCTCGGTCGGTTCGTCATCGAGCAACAAGATCTGCTTGCGCAGAAGTGCGCGCTCTTCCTCTCCCAGTCCAAGAGCCAGGGCAATCTCCCGCGGTGGCGAGACGGGGCCCACTTCGAGGATCTTCGTCGATCCGTGCTGCGAGCGTTTCGCAGCTTCGGTGATCCAGCGGTAGGGCTCGCCAGCTTCTGCTGGCGGCATGTATACGGCAGGCGATACGGCTTGCTGCGTGCCGCCTTTAACGAAGACGCCCTTGCCGGTGTGGCCAATCAGCAGGTTTTCGTCCTTCAGCATGAGCAGGGCCTTCTGCACCGTGGTGCCCGCGACGCCGTACATCTCCATCAGCGCCGGGGTCGACGGCAGTTTTGCTCCTGGGGCAAGGTCGCCACGAGTGATCTGCCTGCGCAAAGTCGCAGCGATCTTCTGATGGGCCGATCGCTTGTCCTCGAACGATCTAGCCATTCAGCTGGCCTGCTTCCTCTGTCGGTACTGGAGGTGTCGGGTCATCGTCATGACGCTGACCTCCAGTGGCTCTCCATTGGTGGATGCGGTGAATCGAGTCAGGACCAGCACAGGTGTGCTTGGAGACAGACCCAAAGCCGCGCACTGATCAGGGCTGGCCGTCGCCGCGAAAACGTCTTCGAGAGGCTCGTCTTCGGGGGTGAAACCCAGCTCAGCGAGCAGTGTGACCGCTCCACCAGGAATCTTCCCGCGCTCTGCAAGTCGGGTGCCGCGCGCGACGTGTGCCGGGTAGTAGGAGTCCGCCATCTCAATGGGCTCACCATCGAGCAGAATCAGCCGCCGACGGACTACGGCCCTGTCGGTGGGACCGAGGTCGAGGAACTCGCGCACGAAGTCTGGAGGATCGACCTCCTCAACGGCGAGCAGGCGTTGGCTCCCGCGGCGGCCGCGCGCTGCAGCCTCTTCGCTCCAGGCGTCGCGTTCCCCCGCCTGGCGAGGGGTGAGATACGGCTGAGCATCACCCATCCAGGCGTCATCGCTGCTCACGTTATGCCTCCCCGGTCCGTCCTGACCTGCCGCAACCTTAGTGCCCTACCACTTCATCCAGCATGGAGCGACCCTAAAGCTTGCGGCCTTAAGGCTTATGCGCTTATGGTTTCACACGTGACGCCTCGATGGGGCCATAGGCCCTGATCGGCTCGACGGGTCATGAGATCCGACTGCTCCACCCGGAACCGCCCTCGTGCGGCGTCGGATGAGGGAGCCGGAAAGTGTCGGCCCTCTGCCAGCAAGACCGTAGGAAGTCGTCCGCCTCGCAAGAGGGGGCCGGGATGTGGCACCACCAAACTCCCGGGTTCTCGACTTCCTGCATGTACGTCGCAGCGCTGATGCGCTGTCCGTCCTCCAGGACGCCGGGCTTCCCGTGCGCCTGGCGGGCGGAGAGAGCACCGCGACGCAGCCCGAACCCACCTCCGCACGCGAGGAGATTCCGTATGACCATCACGTCCGCGATGCCCAAGGCCAAAGAGCGGAAGACCCGGACCCGTACGAAGCGGGTCAGTAGCCTCCCCGCCATCAAGCTCTCCCAGCTCCCGCCGTCGCACATCGACCTCCGGCAGCCGCTCAAAGCCGTCCTGATCTGCGAGTACTGCAAGACCTGGTGCCCGATCACCGGCATGCAGAGCAAGGTTCAGAAGCTGGTCCCGCACCACACCGGCGAGGCCGGTGTCGCCGATGCGGTCCGCTGCCGGGGCAGCAACCGCCGCGTTCAGTTCGACATGACGATCCCCGAGTGGCGCCAGGCACTGACCGACGCGGTCAAGGAAGCCTCCAGCCGCCGGGCCACTGAAGTGCTGCCCAAGGCGTTCAGTCCGCAGACCGACCGGACCCTGCGCGCCCGCGCGGAGCGCACCCTGGCCGGACGCATGGCCGACTGGAACGCGGTGCTGCCTCTCGCGGCAGACACCGACAAGAGCCGCCGTACGGTGCCCGCCGGTGATGCTCCCGCAGAGAGCCGCGCGGTCCCGCTGGCGCCCCGGAATGTGAAGGCGCATGAGCAGCGCCAGGCCCAACTTGCCGGGCATTACGCGCAGATGACACCGCGAACAGGCGCCTGATCCCAGGCTCTGATACGAGCGACCACGGCAAGGCCAGCCCGAACAAGCCCGCAGCCTGCGCTGCCCGCCGTCGACCGACCTCACTGCACTGCGGGTCCGGTCGACGGCGGAGTGCGCAGGACGCACTCCCCTCCCTCTTCCCTTGACGTCAGGAGACGCCCATGCCCCGAGACGCTCTGATTTCGCACCGGTACTTCGGCTGGACCCCCGACACCGACTACGAGACGGTCGGCCTGAGCTTGGAAGAGGCGCAGCGCCTGATCGGCGCGAACACCCTCGCCGGATTCGAGCCGTTCGTTTACACCCAGACCCCGGCGGGTGAGCAGCTGCGGACCCGCGACGGCCAGCTCCTCACGGTGGTTGCGCTGCACAGGAGCGCGTTCCGGCGGGGAGAGAGCGCCGTCCGGGGTGTGATCGAGATCGAGCAGGTCTGACCCGGCAGCCTGCGCTGCCCGCCGTCGACCGGCCCGCGCTTTACCGCGGAGCTGGTGGTCGGCGGAGTGCGCAGGACGCACTGCCCGCCGCACATGACGAACCCCCAGGGAGTGCGCCCTGGGGGTTCCTTGGTGCTGCGGGCGCCCCCTTCCGCCCGAAAGGGAAACCCACAATGACCATCATGGCCGACGGCCCTGTGGCCGTCACCCGACCGCTGTTACCGCGGCGGCCCCTTCCGCACGAGCGGACCCCTGACCGGCCGACACCGGCTGGCTCCAGGCCGCACCCGCAGTCCTCCGCCGCCCGGCCCGGCGACACCGCCATCCGCGAGCTGCTGGATGCGCTGTACCGCGAGCACGCGCCGATGGTCACCGCCGTCGCGGCCCGCGCCCTGCGCCCCGCCGACAGCGGCCTGGCCGACGACATTGCTCAGGACGCCTGGCTGGATGCCTGGCAGCACCTGCTGCGCGGCAACGCACTGGGTTCCCCGGCCGGCTTCCTTGCGATGCGGGCCCGGCGCCGGGCGGTCGACCACTACCGCCTCGCCCGGGTCCGGCGCGAGGAAGCGACCGACTACACCGACGAATCCGTCCTCGCCCGCCTGATCGGAGCCGCAGCATGATGCCCACCACCGTCACTGTCACCTTGCCCGGCGCTGATGACGAGATCGGCCCCCGCCGCCCCGGCGCGATCTACCAGAACACCGACGGCCGGTTCGAGGTCCTGGCGCTCGTCACCGACCCGCGCGAGGCCGCGCAGCTGCTGCGAAACCGGTCCGGCGCGCGGTGGGCGGTCATCGTCCGCGACACCCTGCGCCCCGACGGCCAGCCGTTCGCGATCGGCTCCGCCTGGACGGAGTCCGACTACCTGCTGCGCGAGGGCGCGCCGGCCTACGCCCCGGCGGCCTGACGATCCGCCACAGTCCGACTCCCACCCCCACCAGAGCGTTAGGGGGTGGGAGACGGGCTGTGGCTGGCCGTCCGGCCAGCCGTAGGGCGACGGCCCCGGAAGGTGGAAGTTCCGGGGCCGTCCATACAGGAAGCGAGAGTTCCTGTGATCGACAGCATGACACGCCCCCGGCCCGTCCCGGCAGTGCCGGACGCCCACCGCCGTCTCGGGCAGCACCTCCTGGACGTCGTCCGCCGCCAGGACGCCGTGATCCCCGCCGTGCGGCGCGCACCGCGCACGGTCGCGGAGATGCGGGCCCGCCTCGCGATGGTCGGCACCGGGCAGAACGACGCGTGCCCGCTGTGCGGGCTCTGGAACTGCGACCCGAGCAACTGCCCGCCGTCCTCCGCCGCTCCCGTGCCCGCCACGGCCGGCACCGGCATGCAGTGCGATCGCTGCGGCGGCTGGTTCGGCGTCACCCCGGCACCGCCCGGCCAGGCCACCGCCTGGACCTGCAGCGCCTGCCAGAACCTCGGGCACTGATGCCGCACCTGATCCACGCGGCCCGGGCAGCCCAGCACCGCGCAGCCCGGGCCGCATCCACCGTCGGCGCCGCCCATTTTTTGGCCCGCCTGCTGCTCGCGGCCGCCGCCATGGCCGCCGCAGCCGCATGGGAGGCAGGACACCGCGTCACCGACCTCCACCCGCACCGCGCACACCCGGGAAGGCCACATTCCCGTGCCTGACGACCTGTACGAGCGCTACCAGGCCGCGCACACCGCGCACCGCTCCCACCGCGCCACCTGCACTGACTGCACGGACACCGGCCGCTGCCCGATCGGACAGCGGATCTTCGAGTCCTTCGCCCGGCTGCAGGACGCCTACCTCAACCGTCGGCGCAGCCAGCGCTGACGCTTCGCCAGCCCGACATCGCCACCTCTGTCGGCTGCCTGACCCGCCCGGCCTGACCCCGCCACCCCCGTGCGGTGGCCGGTCCGGGCGGCGTCCAGGGGAGCCGGACAGCTCCACCCCTCGATTCCCACCAGGAAGGACCGCTGATGTTCCGTCGTGACCAGACCACAGGCGAGGAAATCGCGCACCGCATCACGACTCCGAGCGGCTACACCGCGATCACGATGCACGCGGATTTCCACAGGCAGACGCCGGGCGCGGACGTAGAGGAAGTCCGAGGCCACTCCACCCCGCAGGGCTTCGTCGTCGAGCGCGTCATCGACAGCGCCTGAGTTCGACCTCTGCCGGTTGCCTGATCCGCCCGGCCCGGTCCCGCCCTCGTGCGGCGCTGGTCCGGGCGCGGTCCAGGGGAGCCGCGCAGCCCGCGCCGCCCATCGCCCTCCCGGAGGTTTCGATGCGCACTCTGACCTTGCCCACCAACACGACCACGGCCCGCCGCCAGCCGCGCTCCTTGTGCCGGCACACCCCGGCGTGTCCGACGGCCGACAGCCCGGACGCGGAAGCCGCCCGCGTCGTGGCCGCCCACCCGGAGCAGGGCTGGTCGCTGCTGTGCAACGCCGTCTTGATCTTCGACGACACCGGCGATCTCCTTCCCGACGGCCAGACCATCGCCCCGCACCGGGCCCCCGCGATCGCGTCCTGACGGTCGTGCCCCGTACACGTTCCGCTCCTGCCCGGCGGGAGCGGCGGGCAACTTCCCGCCCGCCCTGCAGCACGTTTCGAGGCCGGCCGCCCGCCCCGCGGGCTCCGGCCTTCCGCATGTCCCCGACCTAAGAAAGGAATGACCCATGCATACGAAGAAGTGGCAGGTGAAAGCCACGCCCCGCGGGATGGTGCTCACCGTCCTGGGCGCCGTCACCCTGGGCGTCGCCGTCCTGTCGGTGTACGTCAGCTACCAGATCCTCGCCCCCCGCTTCCACGGGTGGTCCGCGCCCACCGTCGGCGCCCTGGACGCCCTGTGGGTCGTCTTCCAGGCGACCGAGATCCTGGCCGGCAACAACCTCCGGCGCACCCGGCGGGTCCAAGTGGCCGGTCTGGCGCTCACCGTCGTCAACGCGGCCATCCCCACCACCGACCTCATCCTGACCGGCGGCTTCGACCTGGCCGTGGTCCTCACCCCGGTCGCGATCATCGCGACCAAGGGGGCCTGGTGGATCGCCCTGCCGTCGCTGGGGCGCCAGACGTCGGCCGCCACCCGGCACACGATCGACGCCAAGCGCCAGGAGGTCGCCGACCGACTGGAGGTGATGGAGGCCGAGGCCGCCCACCGGATCGAGCTGCTGCGGACCGCGACCGGCCTGGAGAAGGAGGTCGCCAAGGCGGAGACCGCCTACCGCAAGGCGCAGCTCAAGACCCAGCAGACCATGACCGAGCAGCTGCACCAGCAGGCCGTCTCCACCGAGAAGACCGTCACGGAGAAGCCGCTCCCGGCGTCAGTGGCGGCGATCCGGCTGCCGGAGCTCGACACCTGGACGCCCACGGCGCCCGCCCTGCCCGTCACGGCCAGCCGTGACGGCTCCGGTACCGGAACACCCGCCCTGACCGGCGGGCGTGACGCCACCGGCACGGGCGCGGGCGGGAGTCACGCCGGTCAGGGCGATGCGGCCGACAGCCGTCACGGCGAGGGTCACGCTGGCCGTGACGGCGAGCGTGACGCCGTCACGCTCGCGCAGCTCGCGGCCGTCACGGGCGTGCCGACCCCGCAGCCCGGCGAGCCGCTGACCGACGGCCAGCTCGACGTCGTCCTGCGGCACCTGCGATACCGCGACGAACCGCCGATGTCCTACCGCCAGGCCGGCGCAGCCTTCCGCGAGAACGGCTTCGTGGGCAGCGAGAAGCGGGTGCGCCGGGCGTGGGGAGCGCTGCTGGCGAACGAGGACAACAGCGAGACGCCCGAAGAGCCCGAGGACGAAGAGGAGCCCGAGGAAGCGGGCGCCTGAACCACCTGTCCGGCACCACCAGTTGGGGCCAGCCCGCCCGCGCGGACTGGCCCTTTCTGCGACTGCCGGAAGCACATCGCAGTCGATGGGCGCAGACCCGGTGAGTGGCCCTGGTGAGCAGCATCCGCTGCAGACCCAGCAAGCAGACCCGGCGAGCACCACCACCACCCGCACCGACCCGAGAAAGGAAGGGTGTGTCCAAGAAGAAACAGCAGGCCAAAGATGCCAGCGACGACCTGTATGGGCAGGCGGCCGGAGGAATCGGCGGCCTGGCCGTCGTCTTCGGCATCCTCGCCGCCATCAAAGACAAGCTCGGCCTGTCCTGGCCGGCCACCGTCCTGCTCACCGCAGGCACGCTGGTCGCCCTCGGCTACGCGGCCTGGAAGCTGAGCGCGACCGTGAAACGCGTTCTCGCAGGTGAGACACCGTCCGGTCGGAGCCATCAGGTCAAGCAGGAAACGCAGGCCGCTGCCCAGGAGGGCGCAGAGACCGTGGTGTTCTCCACGCCCATGGGACAGCTCCTCCAACGTCTCAAGGTGCCCCTGGAGTCCGTGGAAACCATCCCGCACCCCACCGGTGAGGGGCATATGGTCCGCGTTGCTGCACCCCACACCACCGCCGCTGTCATCCGGCTCCGGGAGGAGATCGCCTCAGAACTGGACATGACCCAGGAGGCCGTCAACTTCGCGGCGGTTGAAGGCTCGATCCGGAACGTGCGGATGCTGATCGGCGCTCCGTACACCCACATTCCGGAGCTGCCCGAGCTGACCGGCCTGGACCTGGACGCCGACATTCCCCTCGGCTACGACCTGTGGGGCAACATCCTCACCATGCCGTCCCCTATCGGCAAGCATTTCCTGGTCGCGGGAGAGACCGAGGGCGGCAAGACGTCGTTCCTGAAGTTTCTGGCCTACCTGTTTTTGGTGGCTGGAGGTCGTCTGGTCATCGTTGACGGCAAACCCGACGGTGACTATTCCGACTTCCGGGAGGCCTGCGACTACTACGACAATTCCCTGACACATAAAGGCGTCATGGGCGCCTTGGACTATGTGCGGGAAGTAGCGGAACGGCGTGGCCGGTCGAAACGTGACGGCAACAGCCGTCCGGAACCGATGTTGGTCATCATTGATGAGATCCTCACCTTCAAGGAGGATCCGGTGGAGGGGCGGGAATTCGAGAGTGCCCTGAAACTGACGGCATCCCAGGTGCGTTCGGCGCGGATTCTCGTAGCGTGTGCCACGCAGCATCCGCGTGACGATGTGATTTCCACGGTCATCAAGAACAACCTGACCGTGCAGGTCGCATTCAAGGTCATGTCGCATGCGGCATCAAGGATGATCCTCGGTACCGTCCCGGACGGTGTGAACGCGGAACTCCTTCCCGCGTCAGCCCGGGGAACGTTCATCATCAAAGACCCGCGCGGAGTCCGCGAAATGCGAGGTCTGTTCATCGCCGATGACATGATCCGGCAGGCCGTAAAGGTCCGCCTGGACGCCGTGGAACCGAACGAGCACGCCAAGGCCGTGCTGGCCGCCTACGGGAATGCAGAATTCCTGTCCACGGAAGAACTCGCGAACGCACTGCGCGACTACGGATATGACATCCCGGATGGTGCCCAGTCAATGGGCGTAGCCGTCCGCGACGTCATTGTCGAAGGGTTTGGAGCGGCACCTCCCGTAGTGCAGGCAGGCCCTGCCAGCGCCCGCCGCAAGGGACGCCGCAAGGCCGAGCTGCTCGCCCTGCTCGCTCGCTCATGACCTCGCCACGCCCTCGCACACCCCTCGCTCACACGGCGCGGGTGTGCGAGGGGTGTGCCAGAAGTGTGCGAGCTCCTGTGCGAGCACTGAGCAGCGAAAACACCCAGAACCCAGGGAAGGGGGGATTCCACTCTTGAGAGCCTCTGCAACCGTCACCGCCGGCGTGGGCGCGACCGCGGCCGTCGTCCTGGCCGCGCTCGTCCAGGCCGCCGGCGACGACCCGGTCACCACGGCGCTCAGCCTGAGCGTTCCCAGCCAGTACAAATCTCTGATCCAGGACGCAGGAAATGCCTGCCCCCAGGTCACACCCAACCTGCTCGCCGCGCTTTTGACACAGGAATCCGGATTCAATCCCAAAGCCCGGTCACAGGTCGGCGCGGAAGGCATTGCGCAGTTCATGCCGTCCACATGGGAAACCCATGGGATCGACGGAAACGGCGACGGAAAACGCGACGTATGGGACCCCGCGGACGCGATCCCCTCGGCAGCCAAGTACCTGTGCGGCATCGCCGGAGATATCAAAGACGTTCCCGGCGACAAGCAGTCCAACATGCTCGCCGCCTACAACGCCGGAAGCGGCGCCGTCCGCAAATACGGAGGCGTTCCCCCGTATAAGGAGACACAGGACTACGTCAAATCCATTCGAGCCCTCGCCGACCGGCCGACCGGCGGGAAAACGGTAACCGCGAATTCAGATGAGGCGGCCACCGCACTCAACGCGGCAGCCAAAATGATCGGCACCCCGTATTCGTGGGGCGGCGGAAACGCCAGCGGCCCCAGCACGGGAACCTGCTGCTCCCCCAACGGGCGGTCTGGTACTTCCATCACCGGTTTCGACTGCTCTGGGCTCACCCTCTACGCCTATGCGAAGGCGGGAATTTCCCTGCCCCGCACGGCAGCACAGCAATATGCCGCCTCCGAGCCTGTCAAGCCCGGAGATGTGCGGCCCGGGGATCTCGTCTTTTACGGATCCAGCCTGTCGAGCATTCACCACGTCGGTCTTTACATCGGCGGCGGCTGGATGATCGACGCCCCCCGCCCCGGCACCCAGGTCCGCTACGACCCCATGGACGTCATGACCGACCTGATCGCCGTCGCCCGCCCCACCTCCCACTCCAACAAGGAGATCTGACTTCATGTCCAAGTTCACCGTCCTGGCCAAGCCCGTCGACAT
>NZ_JBEXPK010000074.1:0-39746 GCF_040612015.1 Streptomyces sp. NPDC006476
GGCTGCACACCTACAATCACCACCGCGGACACACCGCACTGAAAGGGCAACCACCCGCCAGCCGCGTCCCCAACCTCACGGGTCAGTACAGCTAGTCCTGCCCCTATGGCCGCTGCTGCGGCGAACACCGCGTAGTGACCGTAGCCCCACAGCATGGCCGTGGTCTGGGTTTTGAGGCGACGCGTTGCGTCCTGGGCGAAGTACAGCCACCACAAGGCGGAGACGGTCAGGATGCCACCCAGCGCGATGAGCATGACGGAGCCGACTTTCGCATGGGTGTCCAGGGCGGTGCGGACGGCAAGGGCAGCCGCGGTGATGGACTCGCCGAGCACGATCAAGGTGAACAGCCCGTAGCGCTCGGCGATGTGGTGCGGGTGCCATGTGGTGCCCACGGCGCGTTCGGCCCAGACCGGCACCGCGAGTTCACCGGCTGCGAGGACGGCGAACGAGGCGATACCGCCGTCGTGGGGCACGGCCAGGCGGACCAGCCAGCCGATCTCCAGGACTGAGATGCCCAGGGCATACCGCAGTGCCGACCGCCGGCGTTCCCGGTCCGTGTACGCGGCGCGCAGCCACTGGCTCACCATGGCGAGCCGCATGACGACATAACCCCACGTGATGATCTGGAAGTCCCCGTGCTCCAGGGCCCTGGTGGCCCCTGCGGCCATGACCAGGGCTCCGGTGATCTGGATCAGGGTGAGGAGGCGATACGGAACGTCGTCCGTGTCGTAGGCGGAGGCGAACCAGGTGAAGTTCATCCAGGCCCACCAGATCGCGAAGAACACGAGTGCATAGCCGAGGAGGCCGTGATCAGGACGGCCCGAAGTGATCTCGTGCTCGAACGCCGAGGCCGCCTGGGCGACGGCGGCGACGAAACACAGGTCGAAGAACAACTCCAGCGCGGTGGCGGTGCGGTGTTCCTCACCGGCATGGCGGGCGAGCATCGGCCGGTGCCAGGCACGGGAGGGCAGCGAGGACTCAAGAACTGTCACCCTCGACGGCCTCACTGCCTTCACGCAGCCGCGTTCTGGTCGATCCGTACCGCCGAGATGTCCAGGGCCAGAGTCGCCTTGTCACTGACGAGCACGCCTCCTGCCTCCAGAGTCGTGTTCCAGGTGAGCCCCCAGTCCGAACGGCGCAGGGTGGCCCTGCCCTCGAAGCCGACCCGGAGCTGTCCGTCGACGTCTTCGGCGGCTCCACCGAAGACGAGATCGATGTCCAGCGGCAGCTCGACGTCCTTGATGCGCAAGCTGCCCATGAGACGGAACTCGTCGTCGCCGCGCTGGACGATTCCCGTGGAGCGGAAGGCCATCAGGGGAAACGTCGCTGAGTCGAAGAACTCGGGTCCTCTCAGATGCGCGTCGCGTTCCTGGATCCCCGTGTCGATGCTGTCGGTCTGGACACTCATATAGGCCGTCGACCGGGAGGGGTAGGAGCCGTCCAGCAGGAGGAGGCCCTCGAAACGGTCGAACCTGCCGCGAATGTTGGAGATCATGGCGTGCCGGACGGAGAATCCGACCATCGTGTGGGCCGGATCGATGGTGTAGGCACCGGTGAGTGCCGCGGAAGTGCCGGATCCGGGAGAAGTGGTTCGCTCGCGTCCTGTGAGCATGGTGAATGGCTTTCTCTACGGTTACTGCGGTGACAAGGCGCGCGCCTGGGACGGGAAGCCGCGTGGTCTCCCGCTGTGCGTTACTCGACGAGCTTTCCGTCGGTGGAGACGTCCTCCATGAGTGAGGTGATCTCCTTCGGGATGGAGGGGATGCTTTCGTGGGTGATTCCCGTGGTCGGGGACCACACGAGGTTGACGCGGAGGGCGGGATCCATGACGGGGTAGTCGCTGCGGTTGTGGCAGCCGCGGGTTTCCCGGCGTTCGAGCGCCGCTTCGAGGGTGGCGCGGGCCGCCAGGGCGGCCGATTTGAGGTCGAAGGCATGTGCGAGGTCCTGGAACCCGGCGATGTCGGGGTGTACGCCGACGTTCTCCATACGCTTCTCGATGGTGTCCAGTTCCGCCAAACCGGTGCGCAGGCCCTCTTCGTCGCGGACGACGCCCGCGTGTTCGGTCATGGTGTTGCGGATGGCGCGCTGCAGGGCGCGGACGTTCTCGGGTCCGTCGGCGGCGAGGAGTTCGTCGACCTCGCCACGGGCCTGAGCGATGGCTGCCGCGGAGCGGGGCTGGGCGGTGAGTGACTCGGAGTAGGCGGCAGCGGCCTGGCCGGTGATGCGGCCGTAGACGAGAAGCTCGATGAGACTGTTGCCACCGAGACGGTTGGCGCCGTGCAGGCCGCTCGACGCCTCGCCGATGGCGTACAGGCCGCGGACGTCCGTGCTGTGGTCCTCGGGACGGACCCAGACACCGCCCATCGAGTAGTGCGCCGTGGGGGCGACCTCGATGGGCTCGCGCGTGATGTCGAGCATCTGGAGGTCCAGAAGCGTCTGGTAGACCCGGGGCAGTCGATTCATGATGGTCTGCCGGGGCAGGTGGGAGACGTCGAGCCACACGCCGCCGTTGGGAGTGCCGCGTCCTTCCTTGATCTCGGTGTAGGAGGCGAGGGCCACGCGGTCGCGGGTGGACAGTTCCATGCGCTGCGGGTCGTAGCGGGTCATGAAGCGCTCGCCGAGGGCGTTGCGCAGGATGCCGCCCTCGCCGCGGGCGGCCTCGCTGACGAGGGTGCCCGCGGCGTTCTCCGGCTCGATGATTCCGGACGGGTGGAACTGGACCAACTCGGGGTCGCGCAGCCGGGCACCGGCCTCGACGGCCAGGCGGAAGGAGTCGCCGGTGTTTTCGTCACGGCGCGAAGAAGTGCGTCGCCAGATGCGGGTGTGGCCGCCGGCCGCGAGGATCACGGCGTCGGCGTGGATGAGGTAACGCTGTCCGTTGGTGAGGTCGAAGCCGTAAGCACCGAAGACGGCATCGTCGTGCACGAGGAGGCGGGTGATGTAGACGCTGTCGAGCATGGGTATGTTCAACTGGCTCGCGCGCCGGATGAGGGTGCGCTGGATCTCCAGGCCCGTGTAGTCGCCGGCGAAGGCGGTCCTGCGGAACTTGTGCGCGCCGAAGAAGCGCTGCGAGATACGGCCGTCCTCCTCCCTGGCGAAGGCCATGCCGTAGCGCTCCAGGTCGTCGATGCCCAGGGCGGCGCCCCGGGTGACGATCTCGGCGGTGCGGGGATCGCCGAGCAGGTAGCTCTCCTTGAGGGTGTCGGCGGCGTGCTGCTGCCAGCTGTCCTCGGGGTCCATCGTGGCCAGGGCCGCGTTGATCCCGCCGGCGGCCAGGGATGTGTGGGTGTCCTCTTTGGGGCGCTTGCCGACGGCCATGACATCGACACCGGCCTCGGCCAGCTCGATCGACGCCCTGAGGCCGGCCCCGCCGGTACCGATCACCAGCACCATGGTGGAAAGACGTTGTTCGGTGATAGCCACGATTGCTCCCATCGCTCCGGGTGGTCACTGACTAGGACCGGGTCCGGCGGTGGTTTGTGACACCGTGAGCGCAGCCTCAGCGCTCGACACGCGGTTACTCATGCGTGTGAGGACGGTGAGCGCGCGTTGGGGAAGCAGGGGGCTGAGCGACGCCTCGTTGGTCATCGTCAGCAGGGCAGAGAGACGGCGTCCGGTGTCAGAAGAGCCTCCAGGGACGCGATGTCCCCGGTACGCGCCGCCGAGACGAAGGTGTCGAGAAGCTGCCGGTGCTCGGCCGCGTCCACGGTCTCCTGGTGGTCGGCCGACAGGTGCTTACGGGCCCGGCTCACGATTTTGCGCACGTTGACGACGGTGAACCCGAGTATCTCCGCGATGTCGGCGTAGGCATAGTCGAATGCCTCACGCAGCACGTAGGCGGCTCGCTCGGTCGGATTCAGCTTGCCCAGCACGAGGAGCAGGGCCAGTTCGAGGGCCTCTGCCCGCTGCGCGCCCACCTCCGGGTCGTTGCTCGTGTCTATGGGCTCGGGTAGCCACGGACCGATGTAGGTCTCACGCCGCACACGGGCGGACTGGGCCACGTTGATGGCCAGCCGGGTGGTTGCCTTGGACAGGAACGCGACGGGACTCACCACCGCCGAACGGTCTGTCTTCTGCCAGCGCAGCCACACCTCCTGGACCACGTCCTCGGACTCCACCGCGCTTCCCAGCAAGCGGTACGCGATACCGAAAAGACGTGGACGGAGCTCCACGAAGACAGAAACGGCCTCGTCCATCGTGCTCGTAGTGGAGGGCCTGTCAAGATGCATGATCCTCTGTCTCCGTTCCTCTCAGGACCCGTGATGTCGATGGCGCACTCGTTGGTTCACCGTGTGACGGTCCGGCCCGCAGGCGCCTGGACACGGTTGCTTTGGCTGCACGCACAGGGGATGAGCCGGCCGCCACAGCGTCCGGTGTCACCACAAGGCGGGCACCAGGTCGATCGCGTCTTCTCTTCGACCGGGCACACCCTCATTCCGTTACAGGGCTGCCATGGTCGTTGTCTCCGGGGAGCAACACACTGTCACCTTCGACAGAGTGGTCACACTGTGGCGATGCTCTGAGGCCCTGTTGCGAAAGTGCTGGTCGCGGCTCGAAGGCGTGATGAGCCAACCGGGACAAAGTGTCCGAGCCGATCAGCCATGATGAGGGCTGGAAGCGTCGGCTGGGGGAGTTCGGTTGAGCAGGACTGTGCCAGTGATCTCCGGCGAAGCGGTGTTCTGGGCCTATGACGTGGCGCTCGGGGTTCTCTTTATCGAGGCGGCGCGCGTTGCTGCGGAGATGCCGGCGGATCTGCGGCCCCCGGGTTGGCCGGAGTTGGAGCAGGGGCTCCGCACCCAGGCGTTGGGGGGCAGCAGTTCCGCTGTCCTGCTTGACGACTTCGCTGTCGAGCAGCGGGAGGTACTCCTGAGTTGCATTCTGGAGGCGGCACGCCGGATCGAGGCCCGCAGCGGCGTGAGCCGGGAGGAGGTTTCGACCTGGCCCGATTTGGAGGAGAGTGCGACCAGCTTCCTGCGCGGTGCAGAACACATCGCTGCTGCTCCGCTTGTTGAGCTGGCGCAGGCTCTGGTCGATCTGGCAGCCGGCACGCTCTCCCCAGCTCCAGCTGAGCGCTATTGGTACTACGGAACCCCAAAGGGGCGGATCGTGCAGGGCGGACAGGGCTGCTGAGACGTTGCGTCATAGCCACTCGTTGATCGCTGCGACAAGCACGGTCGCTTTGTAGCGGACCGCCAGCTTGTCGTACCTCGTGGCTACGGACCTGTGACGTTTCAGCCGGTTGATCCCGCGCATTGTCAGCCCTTACCTTGTCCGGCCGGGTACCTGGACCTGCAGATGCTCGACATCACCCGCGAGCCGATCGAGATCGCGCCCACCGCGCACTACTCGACGGGCGGGGTGGTGGGTGCGCCCGGAGGACCACAGCACGGACGTCCGCGGCCTGTACGCCATCGGCGAGGCGTCGAGCGGCCTGCACGGCGCCAACCGCCTCGGCGGCAACAGCCTCATCGAACTGCTTGTCCTCGGCCGCTTCACCGGCCGGGCGGCGGCCGCCTATTCAGAGTTCCTGACCGCGCAGCCGCGGTCGCCGTCGGCCATCGCGGAGGCCCGGGAGGAGATCGACGATCTCCTCGCCGCCGACGGGCCGGAGAACGTTCGTGCTCTGCAACGCGCCATCCGCAACACCATGACCGAGCATGCGGGCGTCGTCCGCGATGAAGACGGCCTGCGCGCGGGACTGGCGGAACTCGCGGCGATCGAGAAGAGGATGCAGGATGTAGGCATCCACGCGGACATAGCCGGCTATCAGAACCTCGCGCACGCTTTCGACCTCAAGTCCGCCGCGCTGGCGGCCCGGGCCACCCTCGAAGCGGCACTGGAGCGCCGGGAGGCGCGTGGCTGTCACAACCGCAGCGACTGTCCCGACATGGATCCTGCTCTGCAGGTCAACCTCGTGTGGTCCCCGACGACGGGCGTCACCCGCGAGAGCGTTCCGGCCGTCCCCGAAGAGCTTTCCGCCCTGATGGAGGAAGTCTCGACCACGGGCAAACTCGTCGAATAAGAGGTGTCACAAACAGAACGCAGCCCACTCGATCGCCTCGTCGCCTCCTCCCGCATTGAGCGCGCCGGCCGGGGCTTGTATCGCACCGGGCGTTCCTAGCGCTCGGCGGTCACCGTGACGAGCCAAGGATCACTACGACGCAGGCGATGATCGTCAGGGTGATCAGCACCATTGCCGTGAGCGTTCCCCGCAGCCATTGCCGGATCCTGACGTGGTGCTGCGCCTCCATCGCGCCGACGCGTTCGGCGATGTGATCGGTCACCATGCGGGCTACCTGTTTCTGCTCGTCGACGTACCACTGCTCGATGTCCCGCTTCTGCTCGGGGGTGAGCCCCTCCACGCGCGCGGTGAATGCCGCCACGCGGCGGTACGTCGCTCCCCTGTGAGCCTCCCGGTACAGGAAGCCCTCGATGTCGGGCAGGCCGCGGGCGGCCTCCTCGCGTGCGGACACGGCGTACCCCCAATGAAAACGAGAACCCCACATGGTCATGGTGCGCTGCCTTCCTTCGCACGGCCGGCGCTCGGGTCCTGCGGCTGCCCACCCGTGACGAAGGCGTCCCGCGGACGCTGGACGGAGGCGAGAGACACGAGATCCCGGCCTGTCAGGGCCGCGGTGAGCCAGACCGCCAGAACGCGGATCTTGCGTTCCCAGCTGGGCACCGCGAGCACGTGATAACCCCTGTGCATCAGCCACGCCGGGAATCCCCTGATGACGATGCCCCTGTACTCGAAGATGCCCCGCCCCAGCCCCAGCGTCGCGACCACCCCCAGGCTGCCGTGCCGGTAGTTCCCGACTCGCCGACCGCGCAGGTCGGCCACGAGGTTCCTGGCGAGACGTCTGCCCTGTCGCACGGCGTGCTGGGCGTTCGGCACCGTGCGCGCGCCCGGCACCGGCGAGGCCAGGTCGGGGATGGACGCGTCGTCGCCGGCGGCCCACACGTTCGGTACGGGCTCGGCGTCCGTGCCCACGCGTAGATCGGCGCGGGCCAGCAGCAGACCGCGCTCGTCGAGGGGCAGGTCCGTGTGGTTGTGCACGACCGGGTTCGCGGCGTTGCCGGCGGCCCAGACGATCAGCTCGGAGTCGTACTCCGCTCCGTCGGAGAGGACGACGTGGCCGTCCTCGGCGGACAGCAGTTGCGTGTTGAGATGGACATGTGCGCCGCGGCGTTCCAGGTGGCGTACCACCCAGGCACCCGGCCGGTCGCTCACCTCGGGCAGGATGCGGCCCCGGGCCTCGACCAGGTGGAAGGACAGGTCGTCGATGCTCAGTTCCGGATAGGACCTGAGCATCGCGGTCGCCAGTGACAGCAGTTCACCGAAGCCCTCGACGCCGGAGAACCCGCCTCCCACGAACGTGACGGTGAGCAGCTTCTGCCGCTCGGGGCCGGCCGGCAGCGACGCGGCCTGGTCGAACGCGGTCATCAGCCGGTCACGGATCGCCACGGCCTCCTCCACGTGCTTGAGGCCGATGGCCTGCTGCGCGAGTCCGGGAATGGGGAAGGTGCGGGTCACCGCGCCGGCGGTGACCACGAGGATGTCATACCGAAGCTCGTAGGCGTCGCCGCGCACCGGGCGGACGGTCACCGTACGGTCCGCGTTGCTGATCCCGGTCACGGTGCCAGAGATCAGCCGGGTGCCCCGCAGGTGCCGCCGCAGTGACACGACGGCGTGACGTGCCTCCACCGAACCGGCCGCCACCTCGGGCAGGAAGGGCTGATAGGTCATGTACGGGCGCGGGTCGACGACCGTGACCCGCGCCTCGCCCGAACGCAGCTTCTTCTGCAGACCCCAGGCGGTGTAGAAGCCCGCGTATCCGCCGCCGACAATCAGAATCTCTCGCATGACTCCCTCTGCTTCCTGTCCGTCACCATGTAGACCGCTCAGGCCGGGCCGGTGTGACATTCGACGGCGGCTCAGGCCGGGCCGGTGTGTACCTGCTCGGCGTTCTCGCCTGTGTCCGTTTCACCCGCGGTCTCGGCGTTCACCGCTTTGTGGATCTCGACGGTGAGCCTGTGGACGAGTTCCGTGCGTGGCGTGTTGTGCCACCACGTGGATGTGGACGAACCACATCGATCCGGCGAACCGGGTGATCCAGTCGGCGATCCGCAACTGGACGTCCTCGGCGCGCTCCTTGCGCACCTCGAGACGGGCGGGGTGCCTGTGCGCCGGGGACGCTCGTCCCCGTACGGCGTCGGTCCGTCCGGCTCGGATGGCCCTTATCGAAGTGACTCACCGGGGCCGCTCAGGAGTTGGTGGACGGCTCCGTCCATGTCCAGGTGGCACTCCTCGGTACCGGGGGGCACCACCGCGAGGGTTCGCTGCAGAAAGCTCCCGAGGGCTCGCGCCGAGGCGGTCACCACGACCGCCTCCTGCTTCGGACACGGGCACAGTGCGATGTGTACACGGTCCGCCCCCGGGTCCCGGCAGGGCCAGACCTGGACGTCACCGACGCCGGTGAGCTTCACCAGCCCGTCCAGGAGGAGATCGCGACCGACCACCCAGCGCACGGTCGTGTCTGCGCACATGTGGAACGTCAGGGACACCGCGTAGGGATCGGCTCTGCCGTAGGACAGATCAAGCATCACCGGCCGGTCCACTCCTTCGGCGACGACCAGACGGACAAGCATCCGGCACACCACCGGCGTACAACTGTCGGGTTCTCTCATGACATCACCGCTCGGTAGATCTTGGGATCACGGAAGATTCGGAGGGCACACGGTGTGATGCGTCCAGCGCCGCTCGTGTGATTCAGGGACATCACGATTCTGCGAGGCTGTCGTGTGCTCGCACCATCAGTCAAATGACCCGCAAGTCGCCACGCAGTCACGTGACTGATGTTTGTCCTCGCCGACCGGTGCACGGTGAACCCAAGCCTTCCCGCCCCACAGCGGGAGGGACGGCGCAAACGTACGGAGTCACCATGTCACTCGGCTCGCGCGTCGAACGGTTGCCCAGGACCCCTGCCGCGGACGCCAGTCAGTCCCCTGAGGTGGTGGGGCGTGCGCGGCAACTCCGGGAGATCACGGCGCTGATCGGGCAGGGCTCGGCCGCTGGCCGTGCCCTGCTGCTCTCCGGGGAGCCGGGCGTGGGCAAGAGCGCCCTGCTCGGGGAGGTCGCCAGGGTCATGTCCGGGTCGGGTGCCCGGGTGCTGTCGGCCGTCGGCGTCCGGTTCGAGTCCGAGCTCGCCTACTCCGGCCTTCACCAGTTGCTGTTGCCGCTGAACGACCGGATCGAGCGCTTGGAGGACAGCCACCGGAGGGTTCTGCGCAGTGCGCTGGGCTACGGGGGCGATCCGGTGCCCGACAGTCTTCACGTCTCCGACTCGGTGATCTTCCTGCTGCGCCGAGTGGCAACCGAACGCCCTGTGTTCATCGTCGTGGACGACCTCGGCTGTTTCGACCGGGCCAGTTCGGAGGTGCTGGGCTTCGTCGCCCGTCGGTCGGCGGGCAGCCGTATCGGATTCCTCGCCGCCTGCAGAACGGGAGACGAGACTTTCTTCGACCGAGCCGGGCTCACCGAGTACGAGTTGCCGCCGCTGGATCGCGACGCGGCCGTGGAACTGCTCGGAGTCCGCTTTCCGGGGCTGGCCGGACCGGCGCGGGACCGCGTCCTGGCGCAGGCGCAGGGCAACCCGCTGGCGCTCGTGGAGCTGCCCGCCGCGCTGAGCGGCCCGCAACGCGGCGCGCCGGCCGATCTGCACGACGTACTGCCCCTCTCCTCACGTCTTCGGATCCGCCTCGCTTCGCGCGTGGCCCGCCTTCCGGCCGAGTCGCGCCGGCTTCTGCTGCTGCTCGCCCTCGACGACACCGGAGATCCGGGAGTCCTCCGTGCCGGATCGGACGACCCGAAGGCTCTTACGGCGCTGTCAGCGGTGGAGTCGGACCGTCTGATCACCTTCGACGACACGAACCGACGGTTCGTCTTCCGGCATCCGCTGACGAGGGCCGCGGTCGTCGAGACCAGCACCCTGACCGAGCGATGCCAGGCCCACAGGACCCTGGCCGAGATCCGCGCGGAGACGCCTGAGCGGCGGGCCTGGCACCTGGGACGGGCAACGCTCGTTCCCGACGAGCGTGTCGCCGCCCTGCTGGAGGAGGCCGGGCATCGTGCCGCCACGCGAGGTGACGCTGCAGAGGCGGTCGCCACGTTCACCAGGGCCGCCGAGCTGAGCCCCCGTGCCGTGGACCGAGGACGCCGGCTGACCCGGGCCGCATACCTCGGTGCCGACGCGACCGGTGAGCTGCGCGCGGCGTCGGAACTCCTCGACCGCGCCCGGCGCGCGGACCCGGGCCTCACCGGGTCTCCGCTGACCGCCGCCACGGCGGCTCTCCTCCTGCTCAACGGTGGTGACGGCGACATCGACATGGCCCACCGTCTCCTGGTGGAGGCCATCGAGACCGGCAGCCACGGATACGACGCCGAGGACGACCTTCTCATCGAGGCACTGCACATCCTGCAGCTGGTGTGCTGGGCCGGTGGTCGCGATGCCCTGTGGGAACCCTTCCACGCGGCCCTCGACCGTCTGAAGCCGGCTGCACCTCCGCTGCTCTCTGCCTGTGGCATTACGTGGAGGGACCCGGCCGGCACCGGCTCGGTCGGCCGTCACGGCATGGCCCCGGTCCGCCTCGACCGGCTCACGGAACTGCGAGGCGTCTCTTGGGAAGCGGTCCGTCGGGGACGCCGGGGCGGCCATGTGCGCCGGCACATCGACGCGCTCATGCACCTGTGTCTGCAGGATTTCCCGGCCGGCCGGTGGGAGGAGGCCGAAACGCTGGCCGCCGAGGGCCTGAGGATCTGCGAGGAGCGCCAATACCCGTTCTTCGCCTGGTATTTCGAGTACCACCAGGCCCTGCTCGCCGCCGTCCACGGGCACTTCGAAGAGAGCAGGAGCACGGCCGACCGAATCACGCAGTGGGCCGTGCCTCGTGGAGTTCTGGCGGCGGCGGCCTGCGCCGACCATGCGCGAGTCCTGGCCGAACTCGGTGCCGGCGACTACGAATGCGCGTACCGGCACGCCGTGGCGATCAGCCCTGCGGGCCGCCTCGCGCCCCACGCTCCGTACGCGCTGTGGGTCTGCATGGACCTGGTGGAAGCGGCGGTGCACACCCGGCGCACCGCTGAGGCGGAGGCACACGTGCGTGCGATGCGGGAAGCCGGTGTCGCGGCTCTCTCCCCGCGGCTGGCGCTGTTGGTGGCGGGCTCGGTCGCGCTGGCAGCACCCGATGACGGCGCGGTCGAGTGCTTCGAGCAGGCGCTGGTCGTCCCGGGAGCGCAGGACTGGCCCTTCGATCTGGCGCGGATCCGGCTGGCCTACGGGGAGCGTCTGAGGCGCATGCGCTTCGTCACGGAGGCCCGAGCCCAGCTGGACTCGGCGGCCGAGGTGTTCGAGCACCTGGGCGCCCGGCCGTGGGCCGACCGGGCCACGGGCGAACTCCGCGCCACCCGCCGGTCCCGCACCGGAGCGAAGCACGGTTCCGTGATCCTCACCGCGCAGGAGCGGGAGATCGCCGTACTCGCCGCTTCCGGGTTGACCAACAAGCAGATCGGCGAACGTCTCCACCTCTCGCCCCGAACCGTTGGGTCGCACCTCTACCGGTTGTTCCCGAAACTTGGAATCGCCTCACGTGCGGCACTGAGGGACGCGCTCGCGTCCCTTGCAGGAAGCAACGCCTTCTAGGCCTGCGAAGAGGTGGCAGACCGCTCCGCCCGGGACTGCTGAGCCGGGAGCGCGGCCAGGGCCTCGCCGAGGGTGACACGCGAGGTGATGCCGAGCTTCCGGAAGATCCGGTGCAGGTGGGCCGCCACGGTTCGGTGGGAGAAGAAGAGACGTTCGCCGATCTGTTTGTTGCTCAGCCCGGTCGCGGCGAGTGCGGCGATCTCCCGTTCCTGCTCCGTGAGCGGCTCGGCCCCCAGGTGCTGGTGGGCCCCCCAGGTGGCGGTACGGCCGTTGGCCCGCAGCTCTTCGGCCGCCCGCGCGACCCAGGGGGCGGCCCCGAGACGGCGGAAGGTCTGGAGGGCGGCGGCGAGGTGCGTCCGGGCGTCCTGGGCGGCCCGTGCGCTACGCAGGTGCTGCCCGTAGGCCAGGCGGACGCGGGCGAGGTCGAAGGGCCAGCGCTCGGCACCGGGAACGGCGAGCGCTTCCTCGAAGGCGTCGGCGGCCCGGTCCTCGGGGGCGGCGAGCGCGGCCGAACCGGCGGTGACCAGTGCCAGGCGGCCGGAGATTCCGGGCAGGCCCGTCTCCCGCATCGCGGCGACATGGGCGAGTGCCTCGGCTCGGCGTCCGCTGCGCACCGCGGCTTCCACGAGGTCCATGGCAACCCACAGAGCCAGCGGGGCATGCGGGGCCAGCACGCCTGAAGGGCTGATCGCCGAGGCGTCGAGGAAGGCGTCCTCGTGCTCACCACGTCCCAGGGCGGCCAGTGCCGTCATGTGCCGCGCGAAGTGCTCGACGGTCCACGCACCGCGGGGTACCGCCCACTCCGTGATCCTCTCTGCCAGCCCCCGCACCGTGCCGTCGTCGCCCCGCGCCGCGGCCAGCAGGCCCTGGGCCCGGTGGAACTGCTGGGCCAGCATCTGATATCCGTGGGCCTCGCTCAGCGCCAGCCCCTCCGCGGCGAGACGGCCGCACTCGTCCCACCGACCCGTCGTGAAGTCGTCCAGGCACAGCACCACCAGCGCGATGAGCGCCGACGTGACCGCGCCGCCTTCGCGCCCGTTCTCGACGACGGGCCAGAGCGCCGCACGGCACCCTGTCGCCCGGTCCACGAACAGTGCCGCCATTGCGATCCGTTCGATCCGGCTCGGGTCGGTCTGCCGGTGCAGGTCGTGGATGACCGCATCGAGAAGGCCGAGGGCTGTCGGGGAGGAGCGTGCCGGGTCGGCGTAGACGTCGCCGAGCAGTTCCTGGAGGGGAGGCATCGGCACGGTCAGCTGTGACATGGCGGCCTGGTACGCGTTCCAGAGCTCGGGTCTGCCCGCGCACAGACACACCCTGCGCAGGGTGCACAGCGCCTCGAAGAGCGCCTCGTCGTCGCCGTCGGACCTGCCGTCGCGGGTCATGATCGCGCCGACCAGCAGCCGGTGCGCGGTGTTGACATCACCGTCGCGGTTGAGCAGCACCTGGGCGGCCGCGGCCGCCGCCCGCAACGATCCCCGGAGTTCCGGGTCGGCACGTCGGGCCTCCACGAGCAGTTCAGCCGCGGTAAGCAGCTCTCCGGCCACGTCCGCGCCCACGAAGGCGGCTTCGGCCAGCCGTCTGGCGCGGTTCGCGGGGCCGGGAGTGAGGTCGGCGGACCGCACCAGCGCGTTGAAGGCACCGACGGCGTCCCCGCGCCGGCGGACCCGGTGTGCGGTGTCCTCCAGGAGCGCGGCGACCTGCTCGTCAGGATCGGGTGTGGCCTCGGCCAGGTGCCAGGCCCGGCGATCGGGCTTGCTGGTGAGCGCTTCGGCCAGAGCCAGGTGGGCGTCCAGGCGCTGACCGCTGGTCGAGCCCGACACGACGGTCGCGCGGATCAGCGGATGGTGGAAGGACAGCCGCCCCAGACCTCGGTGTTCGATCCGCAGCAACTGCGCCCGCTCCGCGGGAGCGAGAAGGGCCAGTACGTCCTCGCCGGGGGCGGCGGCCCGCAGGACCGACAGGTCCCCGCCGCCCTCCAGCGCGGCCAGGAGCAGCAGGCGGCGGGTGGGGGCCGGCATCTCCGCGACCCGGGAGCCATACAGGTCCCGCAGCCGACGGCTGAGCGGGAGTACCTCGGACAGCAGCACTCCCGCGCTGCCTCGCGAGTCGTCGAGCGCGGCCGGCAGTTCCAGCAGTGCCAGCGGGTTGCCCCGCGCCTGCGCGAGGACCCGACGCAGCTCCTGCCCGGTGAGCAGCGGGAAGTGGGTGCCGACCAGGGCGGCTGCCGCCCTGTCGTCCAGTGGGGACACAGTGTGTTCGGGAAGCCCCGCGCGTTCGAAGAAACTCTCGAACCCCGGCCGCGAGGCCGCAAGAAGGCCCACTCGGCTCCCGGTCAGCCGCCGGGCGACGAACGCGAGCGCCGCGGCGCTCGCCCGGTCGATCCATTGCAGGTCGTCGATGACCAGCAGAACGGGACGACTGCTCGCTGCCCGGCGGAGCAGTGCCAGTACGGCCCCGTAGAGGACCAGCCGATCCACCGGGGCGCCGTCACTCGCGCCCAGCGCAACGGTCAGGGCTTCCCGGTGCACCGGGTCGAGCCCGTCGCACTCGTGCAGCAGGGGTTCGAGTACGTGGTTCAGTCCGGCGAAGCTCAGATCCGCGAGGAACTCGACCCCGTCGGAGCGCAGGACCAGCGCACCGGCCGCCGTCGCCGCCGTTGCCGCGGCATCAAGAAGCACGGACTTGCCGACACCCGGTTCCCCGGACAGCACCAGCACCCCACCGCGCTCGAGCACCTGGTCGACGTACGACCGAAGCAGCTCCAGTTCCCGGTCGCGTCCTACCAGCCCCTCGGTCGTGCTGCGCGGCGCCGAACCATGACCAGCCACAGCGTCCCCCTTCGAGATCTGACGTGGCGGACTCTCGTCCCCCGGGCCGTGGTTAGTCCTCGGAAGGCCGCGGGGCTCGCAGGTGGGCCCGTTTCGACAGCTCTTCCTCTTCGACCAGGGTGAGCATCGGCCGGCCGGGCGCGCACAGCATGATGACGACGTACTTGGCCGGCGTATCCGACAGGGCGTTGCCGTTCTGGTAGTGGATCACGTCACCGCCCGGCTCCCAGAAAGTCTCACCGGCCTTGATCACCCGCTCGGGCTCGCCCTCGAGTTCCCACCGGACGGCGCCTTCGGTGACGTAGCCGAAGCACGGCCCCGAGTGTCGGTGCGGCGGCGTCCCGGGGTGTCCCGGAGGCCACTCGACCACCACGGTCATCGCCGAAGCACCCTCCGGCACGAAGGGCGGCTTGACGTCCGCCAGCATCCTGGGCCCGGTCCCGTCCTGGCTCCCGTGCTCGTCGAGTCCGCTCATGGATGTCTTGTCCAACACCGTGTCATACCTCCGCTAGATCCGACTTGGTTCGCCTAGAAGACAACGCAGGGCACCGATGTGTGACACAGCGAGCGACTACGGCTGGACACAGTCGAATGACTCATGCAACTCGCCACCCGATTACGGAAGCTGAGCTTGTAGACGGACCGGCGGCGAACCGCCGCCTCCAGGGTGCGGAAGCCGCCATGACCGTTGTTCCGGCTGGTGACGAGCCGACTCCCCCCTTCACACGAAAACACAACGTCAGGAGCCACACCATGTCTCACGGACCCGTCAGCCGGTCAGGCGGACACAAGCGTCGGTACGCGCACCGTCGGTTCGACGGCGTGGGCGGTGCCGCATGAACGACCACAACGGCGGTCTGACCGTCGGCGTAGATCTCGGCGGCACGAAGATCGCCGCCGGGACGGTCGACCCCGGCGGGGAGGTCGTCTCCCGGGTGCGCGTCCCCACCCCGCACGACCCGGACCGGATCGCCGGGGCGATCGCCGAGGCGGTCCAGCGGGTCCGCAAGGGCTGGGACGACGTCCGAGCGGTCGGTGTCGGAGCAGCCGGATACGTGGACGCGGACCGCTCGACGGTGCGCTTCGCACCCAACCTGGGCTGGCACGACAAGGAGATCCGGGACATCGTCCAGGAGGCCACCGGGCTTCCGGTCGTCGTCGAGAACGACGCGAACGCCGCCGCTTGGGGCGAGTTCATCCATGGAGCCGGTGCCGGGCATGACGACATGTTGATGGTCATGGCGGGCACCGGCCTGGGCGGCGGCATCATCAGCAGGGGCCGGCTCTTCCGCGGCCGCTTCGGCATGGCCGGCGAGATCGGCCACTACCGGGCGGTTCCCGACGGGCTCCCCTGCCCCTGCGGCCAGCACGGCTGCATGGAGCAGTACGCCAGCGGGGCGGCCCACACCCGCCGCGCCCGCGAGATGGCGGCCGCCGATCCGGCACGGGCCGCGGTGGTGCTCGCGCTGGGCGACGGCACCCCCGACGGCCTCGACGGGCACCATGTGACCGAGGCTGCCCTCAGTGGCGACCCCTTCTCCCTCGAGGTGTTCGCGCAGTCGGGCCGCTGGTTGGGCCAGGCCCTCGCCGACCTCGCCTCCATCCTCGACCCGTCCGTCCTCGTCATCGGCGGCGGCCTCGGCGACACCGGTGAGCTGATCAGGCGTCCGGCCGAGATGTCCTACCGTCGGGCCCTCGGCGGCGGCGAGCACCGCGTCTACGCCGAGGTCCGCACCGCCACCGTGGGGTCGGACGCCGGCCTCATCGGCGCGGCGAACCTCGCCCGCCTGCACGAACTGCTCTCAGCCCCGACGGTCGGCGTCTGAGCGGCGGCATGCTCGCCGCCCGGCACCACGACCGGTGCCCGTCATCAGCGCGGTCGTCCATCCGATCCCCGTCCCCTACGACTGGTACGCCCGCCTGGCCGGGAGCTCCCGCCTGCGCCGGTGCGTACCCGGTCCTGTGAAGGAGTCCTTGTCCATGACCGCGAACGCCTCTTCAGCGGGGCGGGCCCACTCAGGGGCCGCGCTCCGCCCGACCAACCTCCGGCGCGTCACCTATATCTCGGCGGCCGCGTCGATCGGCGGGTTCCTGTTCGGCTACGACAGTGCCGTCATCAACGGCGCCGTCACCGGAATCCAGCACCGATTCGATGTCACCTCCAGCGAGACGGGCACCATCGTCGCCTCCGCTCTGCTCGGTTCCGCCTTCGGAGCGGCCGTCGCCGGCCGTCTCGCCGACCGCATCGGCCGTCGGCGCGTGATGCACTTCGCGGCGGTTCTCTTCGCGATCAGCGCGCTCGGCTCGTCCATGCCCTTCTCCGTCTGGGACCTGGGCGCCTGGCGCGTCGTCGGCGGTGTGGCGATCGGCCTCGCCTCGCTGATCGGGCCCACCTACATCGCCGAGGTCGCGCCGCCCGACCATCGCGGGCGGCTGGCCTCGTTCCAGCAGGCGGCCATCGTGCTCGGCATCACCGCCTCCCAGCTCGTCAACTGGGGCATCGCCCAGGGGGCCGACGGCAAGAGCGAGAACCCGCTGGGCGCCCTGGATGCCTGGCAGTGGATGCTGATGGCCGCGGTCGTACCGGCGCTCGCCTACCTGTTCCTCACCTTGCGCATCCCAGAGTCGCCGCACTTCCTCGTCGCCACGGGCCGCGAGGTCCAGGCCCTCGCCGTGCTGCGCGACCTGCAGGGCACGTACGCGGGCTCCGAGGAGCGGATCGCCGAGATCCAGCATGCTCTCAAGACCGATCACAAGCCGCGGGTACGCGATCTGCTCGACGGCCGCTTCGGACTGCTGCCGATCGTGTGGGTCGGCATCGGGCTGGCCGTCTTCCAGCAGCTCGTCGGCATCAACGTCATCTTCTACTACTCGTCGCTGCTGTGGCAGTCGGTGGGCATCGACCAGGCCAACTCCCTTCTGATCAGCCTGTCCACGTCGATCATCAACATCATCGGCACCGTCGTGGCGATGCTGCTGATCGACCGGGTCGGACGGAAACCGCTCGCGCTGACCGGTTCGGCCGGCATGGCCGTGTCGCTGGCCTTCGCCTCCTGGGCCTTCTCGTACAAGACAGGCAGCGGCGGCAGTCTGTCCATCCCGGACGCCCAGGGCATCGTGGCGCTGTTCGCCGCCCACTCCTTCGTGTTCTTCTTCGCGGTCTCATGGGGTGTGGTGCTCTGGGTGATGGTCGGCGAGATGTTCCCGCTGAGGATCCGCGCCGCCGCGATGTCGGTGGCGACCGCCGCGAACTGGATCGCCAACTGGGCCGTCACCGAGAGCTTCCCCCGCATGTCGGACTGGAACCTGTCGTCCACCTACGCGATCTACGCGGCCTTCGCCGTGCTCTCGTTCGTCTTCGTCGCCGTCAGGGTGCGCGAGACCAACGGCAAGAAGCTGGAGGAGATGGGATGACAGCGTCTCGTACCCCCGTGATGAACAACGGTGTCCTGCCCGTCCGCCCGGCGGCGGTCCGGTGGCCGGCCGCGGCCTGCCGAGGCGCCGACATCGAGACCTTCTTCCCGTCTCCGGGCGACCTGGCGACCGTCCGACGGGCGCTGATGATCTGCGATCGGTGCCCGGTGCGGATTCCGTGCCGCAGGTATGCGCTCGACCACCGGGAGCGGCACGGGATCTGGGGAGGTCTGACCGAGGAGACACGGGAGACGCTCATCCGCATCGGGCCGCCGCCGGCCGTGCCCTCTCTGCCACAGGAACCCGTCGCCGAACCCATCGTGGAACGGGGGTTCGCCCTGCTGGAGTCGTCGCGGGGCGCGGTGAGCGCGGAACCGGCCGGGCCCACCGGCTCGGCCGGTTCTGTCGCGTGACCGTCTTCGGAGCCGGGCCTCGGCGCCGCGGCGCAGACGAGACTCGAGTCGTTCTACCGATGGTGCGATCGCGCCGAGGGTGTAGGGGGCCACGGTTAGGATGTGGTGCGACGTGACTCCCTGCACTGAGGAAGCCGCACATGTTCAGCACAGCAGCCGGGGCCCTCCAGAGGCCGGACCGAGCCTCCGCGCGATGATCGGCCGGGACGAGGAGCTGCGAATCCTGCGCGGGCTGCTGGCGGACGCGGCGGACGGACGCGGCAGTGCGCTGTTGATCCACGGCACCGCCGGTGTCGGTAAGTCGGCTCTGCTGCGCTCGGTCGGTGCCGAGGGCACCGAGGGCGGTTTCAAGGTGCTGAGCGCAGCCGGTGTGGAAACCGAGCTGTGGCTGCCGTTCGCGGCTCTGCAACTGCTGCTGCAACCGGTCGCCGACGGCATCGGGAAGCTGCCGCCTCCGCACCGCAGCGCGCTGGTCGACGCCTTCAGCGCCACCCAGATCGAGCCCCACATCTTCCGGGTCGCGCTCGCCGTGCTCGAACTGCTCACCGACGAGGCCGACCGGCAACCGCTCCTGCTGCTCGTCGACGACCTGCAGTGGATCGATTCGCCGAGCCGGGACGTCCTCAGATTCGTGGTCCGGCGCACCCGCGATCTTCCTGTACTGATCGTGGCGGCGTCCCGGGTTCACTCTCCCGACTCCTACGCCCCGAGCGCGCAGCCGGACCTCCATCTGCAACCGCTCGACCGGTCCGCCGCCGCCGAACTGCTCGACGCGGGTGCACCGGACCTGTCGGCGCCGCTGCGGGCCCTCATCCTGGAGCGCGCCGCGGGCAACCCGCTGGCCCTGGTCGAGCTGCCCAAGACGGTGCAGGACATCGCACCGCAGCTGGACGATCTGCCGCTGACCCAGCGGCTGGAGGACGCGTTCGCCGCGCGTACGGACTCGGCGAGCCCGGAGTGCCGAACGCTCCTGTTGGCCCTGGCCACCGAGCCCAGCGCACCACTGAACCGGCTGCTGGACGTGTCGAGTCGTCTGACGGGCACGACGGTTTCCGTGGACGCGGTGCAGGAGGCCGTCGACGCGGGCCTGGTCGGTCTGGTCGGTCGTAGCCTCGAGTTCCGGCATCCGCTGATGCGCTCGGCGATCTACACCCGTGCCACGGTCGCCGACCGGCTGGCCACCCACCGCGCCATTGCCGTGGCCATGGCCGACATCCCCGAGCGGCAGCTCCTCCACCTGGCGGCCGCGACGCTGGGCCCGGACGAGGAACTCGCCGCCAGGCTGGAACGTTTCGCCGACACCGCGCTGGCCCGGGGCAAGGTGGCCTCCGCCGTGCCGGCCCTGCGCCAAGCGGCCGAGCTCGTCCAGGACCCGCGCCGCAGGACCGAAATCCTGGTCCGGGCGGTCGAGTCGGCCAGCGAGATCAATGACCGGGTTCACACCCAGCTGTTGCTGGACCGGGCCGACATGAGCGAACTCGGCCCGCTGGAGCGGGCCCGCCTCATGGTCGTCTCCGACAAGGCGGCGTTCGAACCCGACGAGCCGCAGCGCCGGATCGAGGACATGGTGATCACAGCGGCCGGCGCGTTTGACGCAGGCGGCGTGCAGGTCGCCGAGAACCTGCTGTGGCGGGCGGCCGCCCGGTGCTTCTTCCAGGACGGCGACGCACGGGTGCGCACGCTGGCCGCGGCTGAGCTGGACCGATGGAACCCTGATCCGGACGCTCCCGTCGTGCTGACGGTACGGGCGTACACCGAACCGTTCCGGTACGGCGCCGAGGTGATCACACGGCTCGACAGCCTGCGGCCGGACCGCCTGGACGGCCGGATCATGCATTTCCTCGGCAGCGGCGCGATGGTCCTGGGCGACGCCACCCTCGCCGCCCGGTACCTGTCACTGGCGGCCGCGGCGTGGCGGTCGCAGGGCAGGCTCGGGCTGCTCGCCCGGTCACTTGCGGGCAGTTGGCCGCGGGTGTACCTCGGTCAGCTCGATCGGGCCCGCGAGGAGTCCGTCGAGGGACTCACGCTGGCCGAGGAGACCGGGGAGTGGATCGTCTGGCTGGGGGTGAAGGCGACAGGGAGTCTGGTGGCGGCGCTGCGCGGGGAGACCGAGGCCGCGGAGCGGATGCTCGGCGAGCTGCGCGCCCACCGGCTGTTCCCCGGCATGCCTTTCGCCGCTGTCATGGCGCAGCAGGCAGAGGGCCTGCTCGCGCTCTTCGACGGCCGCGCGGCCGAGGCGTACGACGCACTCGCGCGCGCGTTCGATCCGACGGACCCGCATTACCACTCGGTCAGCCGCTGGCTGCTCGCACCGGACCTGGCGGACGCCGCAGTGGCCGCGGGCACCGTGCAGGGGGCCCGGGAACTACTGGACGGACTCCCCGAGCTGGCCGCCCGACTGCCCTCGGAAATGATGGTGGTGGCCCACGTCTACACCGAGGCGGTGCTGGCGCCGGACGACACGGCGGAGGAGCTCTACACCGCGGCGCTGGCCGAGTTGCCCGCCGGCTGGGCCCTGGCGCGGGCCCGGCTGCACCTGCACCAGGGCCGCCGGCTGCGTCGGCAACGGCACAACGTCGAAGCCCGGAACCCGCTGCGCAGCGCCCGCGACGAGTTCGACCGGGTCGGCGCGCGGCCCTGGGCGGAGATGGCTCGCGAGCAGTTGCGTGCCGCCGGCGAGTCGAGCGGCCGGCGGCAGGCGAACACCAGCGACCGGCTGTCGGCCCAGGAGATGCAGATCGCCGTGCTCGCGTCGCGGGGACTGAGCAACCGGGAGATCGGCCAGCGCCTGTTCATCTCGCACCGCACCGTCGGAGCCCACCTGTACCGCATCTATCCCCGCCTCGGCATCACCAGCCGTGGCAAGCTCGCTGCCGCGCTCGCCGCGCTCCAGGACGGAGACCCGGCGAGCGACTCGTCAGGCGCCGACGCCGTTGACAACACGTAGTCACCCGCCTGCTCGACTCTTGGCCGCCGGGGCGGGGAGAGACGCCGCTGCCTGAAATCGACGAGGACCGGCGGGCGTCCCGTTTCGCCCCCCGCGTTGCGCGCTCAAAGTCCGTGGGGAACCGCCCTGACCAGCCCCGTCACTGGGCGGGCGAGCCTGCTCAATCGTTCTGCGGGCCCGCAGACGAGCCGGCTCGTCACGGTCGACCACGGTCACCGCGATCAGCAGACGGATTACCATACTCAGCGAACATTCCGGACAAGGGAGCTGCCATGGCGAGCCGCGGTGCACGGGCCGGGCTTCTCGGCAGGGAGAGCGAGTGCAAGGCCCTCGACGAGCTCGTGGCAGGTGCCAGAGCCGGGCGCAGCGGTGTCCTGGTCCTGCGCGGTGAGCCCGGGATCGGCAAGACCGAGCTGCTGAGACATCTCCTCGGTCGTGCCACCGGATGTCGCACCATCAGAGCGGCCGGCGTCCAGTCCGAGATGGAACTCTCCTACGCCGGCCTGCACCAGCTCTGCGCTCCTCTGCTCAGCGGGCTCGACCAGCTGCCCGAGCCTCAGCGTGATGCGCTCGGCACGGCTTTCGGTCTGCGCGCCGGCGCCGCGCCCGACCGGTTCCTCGTGGGTCTGGCCACCCTGAGTCTCATCGCGGACGCAGGCGGTGGCCAGCCGCTGGTCTGCGTTGTCGACGACGCACAGTGGCTGGACATGGCGTCCGCGCTGACCTTGGAGTTCGTGGGTCGCCGACTGCTCGCAGAATCGGTTGTGCTCGTCTTCGCCGTCCGTGAACCCAGTGCCGGCCATACGTTCGGCAGCCTTCCCGAGCTGTCCCTCACGGGACTGATCGAGCGTGACTCCCGGACACTGCTCGACTCGGTCGTCACCGGTCCGCTGGATGAACGGGTGCGCGACCGCATAGTCGCCGAGTCACGCGGCAACCCGCTGGCCCTGCTCGAGCTGCCGCGCGGGTTGACCACGGCGGAGATGGCCGGAGGGTTCGGGCGTCCGGACGTATCGCCGTTGTCGAGCCAGATCGAGCAGGGGTTCCTCCGCCGCGTTCAGGCGCTTCCGTCCGAGACCCGACGCCTGCTGTTCATCGCCGCCGCGGAACCGCTGGGCGACGTGACACTGCTGAGGCGCGCGGCCGGCCGCCTCGGGATCGACGCCGACATCGCCGTGTCGCACGAAGGCGTGGCAGACCTGATCACACTCGGCACCCGGGTGCGGTTCCGGCACCCGCTGGTGCGCTCGGCGGCCTATCGAGCGGCGGGCCCGAGCGAACGTCGAGAAGTGCACAGGGCGCTGGCCGACGTCACCGATGCCCGGCTCGACCCCGACCGCCGGGCCTGGCACCTGGCCGACGCGGCCTCGGGGCCCGACGAGACAGTGGCCGCTGCACTGGAGCGCTCCGCGGACCGGGCCTACGCACGCGGCGGCATCGCCGCGGCCGCCGCCTTCCTCCAGCGTGCGACCGCGCTGACACAGGATCCCGCGCGACGCGCACAGCGCGCGCTGGACGCGGCACAGGCGAAACTCCACGCCGGGGCGTTCGAGCCGGCCGCCACCCTCCTCGCCACGGCGGCGGCCGGACCCCTCGACGAACTGGGCCGAGCGCGGATCGAGGTGCTGCGCGCCGGGATCGCGTTCGCCCAGAACCGCGGCGGCGAGGCCCCGCAACTGCTGCTCGCCGCCGCTCGCCGGTTCGGCCGGCTCGACGATGTCGCACTCGCTCGTGAGACCTACCTGGACGCCATAGCGGCGGCGACATTCGCCGGCCGCCTGGCGCGCGGCCCAGGGCTGCTGGAGGTGGCCGAGGCCGCCCGTGAGGCCCCGCCGGCACGGCAGCCACAGGTGGCCGACCTGGTGCTGGACGCCCTCGCCGTGCGAGTCGTCGACGGTTCTCCAGCCTCGGCGTCGATGATGGAGCACGCACTCGAAGCACTCTGCGACGAGCGGCTTCCCGTACAGGAGCAGCTGCGCCGGCTCTGGCTCGCGTCCATCATCGCCTCGGATCTGTGGGACGACGAGCGCTGGCACGCGGCCGCGACCCGTCATGTGACGGTCACCCGCGAGGCCGGAGCGCTCAGCGCTCTCCCCGACGCACTCGACTCCCGCGCGTTCGTGCACCTCATCGCCGGGGAACTGGCCGCGGCCGAGTCGCTGATCGAGGAGATCGAGGCGGTGTGCGCGGCAACCGGCAACAGCAACCCGGGACGTGTGGGCCCCCTCGGCCTGGCCGTCTGGCGTGGTCGCGAGGGAGAGGCCCGTACGTTGATCGACGCGGCCCTGGCCGAGGCGGTGCCGCGGGGCCAGGGGGCCATGGTCACCGTCACACGCTGGTACGAGGCGGTGCTCTGCAACGGGCTCGGCCAGTACGCGCAGGCGCTGGCCGCGGCCCGGGAGGCAGCGGCCGAGCAGCGGGAGTTCTCTTCGCCGCGATGGGGCTTGGTCGAGCTGATCGAGGCGGCCGTACGGAGCGGCTCACCCGAGTCGGCCGCCGACGCGCTGGAGCATCTCTCGGAGGTGACGCGAGCCAGCGGCACCGACTGGGCGCTGGGCGTGGAAGCCCGCTCGCGGGCGCTGCTCAGCGAGGGCGACTCCGCGGAGCGGCTCTACCGTGAGGCGATCGAGCGGCTCGCACGGACCCGGGTCCGCATGGACCTCGCCCGTGCACATCTGCTGTACGGGGAGTGGTTGCGCCGCGAGAACCGCCGCTCTGATGCCCGTGCCCAACTGGACGTCGCGCACGAGATGTTCAGCCGGTTCGGGGCGGAGGCGTTCGCCGAACGCGCGCGAGGCGAGTTGCAGGCGACGGGGGCGAAGGTCCGCACCCACGCGGTCGCGACGCCCACGGCTCTCACCTCGCAGGAGGCGCAGATCGCCCGACTCGCCGGGCAAGGGCTCACGAACCCCGAGATCGGCGCCCAGTTGTTCATCAGCCGGCACACAGTCGAGTGGCACCTCCGCAAGGTGTTCTCGAAGCTCAGCATCTCTTCCCGCCGGGAGATCCGTGCCATCCAGTTCGAAGACGAGGCGACATCGGCCTGACCGCGACCGGAGTGACCCCGAAATCCGAGACCTGGACGTTGGACACCTCGTATCCAGGGGGTCCTCACGGACATGGGCCGGAGCCTGGGTATCCATCCCTTGTTCTTCGCGGGCAGCCCCGGCTCTCGGGCCGGGGGGAAGGCGATCCTCGGCCTTGAGGCGCGAGGCGTTGGACTTCTCTGCGTCTTCGGAGCGGCGGTCAGGCCGGGCGTGTCTGGCTCTCGACAGGACACCGTCTCAGTCCCGGTCTGCAGCGGACACGTTGTTCGACCCACCAGGCCCACCAGGTAGCCCAGGCACCCGAGGTGCACCGGAAGAGGCATCCGGCCGGTTCCAGAGGCGCAGTTTGTCGGGGTTCAGAACGGCCCAGACCTGGACGACGTGATGGCCGGCGATGTCGAAGCTGATCACGGCGGCGACCTGACCGTCGTAGCGCACGACGATCCCCGTCCGGCCGTTGACGGAGTGGAGGTCCAGAGCGGTGCGGGGGCGGTGGGAGAGCAGAGTGAGCAGGCTGCGGGCGACCTTCAGGGCACCGTGGACCGGCCGGTCCAGAGCCCGCACCTTGCCACCGCCGTCGAAGAAGGCCGTGGCGTCGGGGGCCAGCAGAGATGACAGGAGGGCCGAGTCCTCCGCAGCGCAGGCCTCACGGACCGCCCGGACCATCCGGTCGTGCTGCTGCGGCATGGTGGGACTCGAACGCCTGGTTCGCAGGGTGCGACGGGCCCGTTCGGCGAGTTCGGTACATTCCCGTTCCGTCCGGCCCACGATCTCGGCGACCACCTGTGGCGCCATCCCGAAAACATCATTGAGGACGAACGCTGCCCGCTCGGCCGGGGACAGGGAATCCAACGCGTTCAGCAGAACCTCGCTGACCTCGTCCGTCAAAGACGGACAAACCCTCACCGTCGTATCACCGGCTGTCCCTGCCGCGCCCGGTTCTCGACGCGCGGGCAGGGCCAGGCATGTCAGGCAGATGGCGCCCGCCGTCTTCACCAGCCAGGAGAGCGGCTCCGTGATCCGCGCCCTCTCCGGATCGGATAGGCCGTACCACCGCCGGTAGGTCTGGGTAACGACTTCGTCGGCATCAGGACCTGTGCCCACCATCCAATAGGCGACGGCCAGCAGGTGCTGCCGCTCGTCGAGCATCTCAGCGATCGGCACCGCGTCATCGGCCTGGTCCATACGGCATCTTCCCTCTCACACGGCAGTCCATCGCCTACACCGCGACGTCTCGGCCGACGTCCGGAACGGCCTCGGTGGACCGAGCGCGCTGTCCCGACCTGTTGTGTCCGACGTTCTGGTCACGCTGTTCTCGACAGTGCAGACCGGACAGACATGGACCATGTGACACGGGCAGTGACGCGGGGGAGGAAAGTGCCTGCGAACGCGCTGGGTGACGTTGAGATGCGGGCGGGTGCATGCCCCCAGTGGGCCGACACGCGACTGGCTGAGTGGCGACCCGTAGGGGACAGGGACCGGCCGGGCCCGCACGTCTCGAGCCCGCGGCGACGAGGGGCACATGTCACACATTCGATGAGCGTCCTGTCATAAGGGCGAAAGGCGGTGAGTGGGACTGCCGAGTCAACCGGCCGTCCCCGCCCGGCGGTTGGCACCCGGCATGTCCACGTTGCCGGCCGGCCTCCTACCCGGCTTCCGCGTCGCACCAACGATGCTGCGCGCCGCCGTACACGGCTCCAGCCCCGCCTCAACAGTGGGCTGTCGTGGGCCGCCGACCATCAGCGCCGCGCTCCTTCCACCAGAAGTCAGCGCGTCTGCGCAACCGCGAAAGGTGTCTGCCTGTGTTCCGCTCATCCCTCGCCCGCCGGTCCCGTACCTCGCTCACTCTTGTCGCCGGAGCCGGCATCGCCGCGGGCCTGCTGGCCACCGCGGTCGCCCCCGCCTCCGCCGACAAGGGTGTCCACGTACGGAGTCCCAAGCCCACCGTCGTCCTGGTCCACGGTGCTTTCGCCGACTCCACCAGCTGGAACGACGTCATCAAGAAGCTTCGCCACGACGGTTATCCGGTCATCGCGGTCGCCAACCCGCTGCGGTCCCTGAGCGGCGACTCCGCCTATCTGAAGGACGTCCTGGCGGGCATCGACGGCCCCATCGTTCTGGCCGGGCACTCCTACGGCGGCTCCGTCATCAGCAACGCGGCCACCGGCAACAAGAACGTCAAGGCGCTGGTCTACCTCGCCGCCTTCCTCCCGGAGAAGGGCGAGAGCGCGGCCGACCTGTCGGGCAAGTTCCCCGGCAGCACCCTCGGCGAAGCCCTCCACTCCGTACCGCTGACCGAGGCGGACGGCTCCCAGGGCGCCGACCTCTACATCCAGAACGACAAGTTCCGTCACCAGTTCGCCGCCGACGTGCCCCGTAACAAGACCGACCTGATGGCCGTCACCCAGCGACCTGTCACCAACGCCGCCCTGGCCGAGGGTGCGGCCGAGCCGGCCTGGAAGACCATTCCCTCCTGGGTCCTGGTTGCCACGCAGGACCTCAACATCCCTGCCAAGGCTCAGGAGTTCATGGCCGAGCGGGCAGGCGCCCACACCTCGGAGGTCCGCTCGTCGCACGCGGTGAGCGTTTCGCAGCCCGGTAGGGTCACCGACGTCATCGAGGACGCCGCGCGCTCGGTGCGCTGACGCCTCTTACGTATGTCGGTCAGGGGATCGGGACGGACCGGACGGTCCGTCCCGATCCCCTGTGTGCCCGCTGCAGGCCCTTCGCAAGCGGGCCCCGTCACAGGTCGGGGACGGCGAGGACCCTGCCGACCTGGATGAGTACACCACAACGGCCGGTACCGGACAGGTGTCTCGGTACCGGCCGTCGTGCGGTCCAGTCGCGCGGGAGCGGATCCCGGTCGCTGGCCGTTCTCCGGTTCTACTTCCCCTGCTGCGCGATCCAGTCGCTGAATCGCGTCTCGCCGAGGCGCGCGTCCGGACCGGGCAGCAGCGTCTTCTCCTCCAACTGGGCTCCGAAGTAAGGGGCCTTGGGATCGGAGACGACCGTGCGCGGGTCGTTCTTGGCGGCCAGGCCCTTACGGATCAGCTCGTCCAGCTGGAATGTGTCAGGTCCGGCGACCTCGACGACACCGCCCACCGGCTCACCGACGGCAGTGCGGCCGACCGCGGCGGCGACGTCGTCGGAGTAGATGGGCTGGATCGCGACGGGGGCAAGGTGCACCGTGTTGTCGTCCTGAGTGGCGGAGTCCGCGATGCCCTTCATGAACTCGAAGAACTGGGTCGCGTGCACGATGGAGAACGCAACTCCGGACTCCCTGATCAGCTCCTCCTGCGCCTGCTTGGCGCGGAAGTAACCACTCTCCTGGAGCCGCTCCGTGCCCACCACGGACAGTGCGACGTGGTGCGTGACACCGGCCTCCTTCTCCGCCTTGAGCAGATTCGTGGTGGAGGTGCGGAAGAACTCCATGACCGCGTCGTCCTCGAACGAGGGGGAGTTGGACACGTCCACCACTACCTGAGCGCCCTGCAGAACCTCAGCCAGGCCCTCACCCGTCAGAGTGTCGACCCCGGTGTTGGGCGCGGCCGGAACCGCCTCGTGGTCGTGCTCGGTGAGCTTGCCGACCACCTTGGAGCCGATGAGACCGGTTCCGCCGATGACTACGACCTTCATGATGGTTCCTCCTCGATTATTGGGGTTTCCGTACCAGTAGTGACAGGACAGGGGGAGGTATGTGTGACATGGCACCGGGCGCATCATGTGCGGCGCGTCGTGTCACGCAGGCCCGGGTTGCGGCACCTCGCCGTTCACTGGTCGAGGCCGTAGCGCGCGCGGGCCTGCGCGACGGCCTCCGGGGCGACCTGCCCGGTCCTGGCCAGCCGGTACAGTGCCGTCACCACGATGGACTCGGCGTCCACCTGGAAGTGGCGGCGCACGTCCGCACGGGTGTCGGAGAGACCGAAACCGTCGGTGCCCAGGGAGTAGTAGTCCTGCTCGACCCACTGGCTGATCTGGTCGGGCACCTGCCGCATCCAGTCGCTGACGGCCAGCACCGGGCCCGGCGCACCGGCCAGCGCCCGGGTGACGTACGGGGTGCGCTCCTCGCCGCGCATGCGGGCCGCGTCGGTGTCCAATGCGTCGCGGCGCAGCTCTGTCCAGGACGTCACCGACCACACGTCGGCGTGTACGTTCCAGTCGGAAGCGAGGAGTTCCTGGGCTCGGAGTGCCCAGTGGATGGCCGTACCGGACGACAGCAGCTGGAGCCGGGGACCGGTCGCGGTGGGCTCGGCGGGCCGGTACCGGTAGATGCCCCGGACGATGCCCTCCTCGACACCCGGCAGCGCCGGCATGGCCGGCTGGTGCTTGGGCTCGTTGTACACGGTCAGGTAGTAGAAGACGTTCTCCGGCCGCTCGCCGTACATCCGGCGCAGACCGTCCCGGACGATCACCGCGATCTCGAAGGCGAACGCCGGGTCATAACTGATCACCGCGGGGTTGGTGGAGGCCAGCAAGTGCGAGTGACCGTCACCGTGTTGCAGCCCCTCGCCGGTCATGGTGGTGCGTCCGGCGGTGCCGCCGACGACGAAGCCGCGGCCCATCTGGTCACCGAGCGCCCAGAACTGGTCGCCGGTGCGCTGGAACCCGAACATGGCGTAGAAGATGTAGAACGGGATCATCGGCTCACCGTGCGTGGCGTACGAGGTGGCCGCGGCGGCGAACTCGGCCACGGAACCTGCTTCGGTGATGCCCTCGATGATCAGCTGCCCGGTCTTGCTCTCCTTGTAGTAGAGCAGTTGGTCGGCGTCGACCGGGTCGTAGTTCTGGCCCAGCGGCGAGTAGATCCCGGCCGTCGGGAACATCGACTCCATCCCGAACGTGCGGGCCTCGTCGGGGATGATCGGCACCCAGCGCGCCCCGGTGCGCTGGTCCCGCATCAGGTCCTTGACCAGGCGGACCAGCGCCATCGTGGTGGCGACCTCCTGATGGCCGAAGCCCTTCTCCAGCGCCTCGAAGGGCTTGGCGGGCGGTTCCGGCAGCGGTTTGGCGATCACCCGGCGAACGGGGAGGGGGCCGCCCAGCGCCGCCCGCCGCTCATGCAGGTACCGCACCTCCGGCGAGTCCTTGCCGGGGTGCCAGAACGGGACCTGCTCACCGGCGAGCGCGCTGTCGGGGATGGGAAGCTCCAGCAGGTCGCGCATCTCACGGAACTGCTCCATCGTGAGCTTCTTCATCTGGTGGTTGGCGTTGCGGGACTCGAAAGCCGAGCCGAGCGTGTGGCCCTTGACCGTCTGGGCGAGGACCACCGTCGGCCCGCCCCGGTGCTGCACGGCGGCACGGTAGGCGGCGTACACCTTCAACGGCTCGTGGCCGCCGCGGGAGTTCTCGAACAGCTCGACGACCTGGGCGTCGCTCAGGGAGGCGGAGACGGCGGACAGAGCGTCGCCGGTGAAGAAGTTCTTGCGTATGTAGGCGGCGTCCCGCGCGGCGAGCGTCTGCATCTGCGCGTCGGGCACCTCGCCCAGGCGCCGCACCAGGTCGCCTGTGGCGTCCTGGTGCAACAGCGGGTCCCAGGCTTCGCCCCACAGAGTCTTGACCACGTTCCAGCCACTGCCGCGGAACCGGGCCTCCAACTCCTGAACGATCTTGGAATTCGACCGGACCGGCCCGTCCAGGCGCTGCAGGTTGCAGTTGACCACGAAGGTGAGATTGTCCAGGCCCTCGCGGGACGCCAGCGTGAGAGCGGCGATCGACTCCGGCTCGTCCATCTCCCCGTCGCCCAGGAACGCCCACACCCGCGAGGCGGAGGTGTCCTTGATGCCGCGAGCCTGAAGGTAGCGGTTGAACCGGGCCTGGTAGATCGCGCCGAGCGGACCCAGCCCCATCGACACCGTCGGGAACTCCCACAGCCACGGCAGCCGGCGCGGGTGCGGGTAGGACGGCAGGCCATGGCCGCCGGCCTCCCTGCGGAAAGCGTTCAGTTGCTCCGTGCTCAAGCGCCCCTCGAGAAAGACCCGGGCGTAGATGCCCGGCGAGGCATGCCCCTGCAGGAACAGCTGATCGCCCGAGCCGTCACCGTCCTTGCCCCGGAAGAAGTGGTTGAACCCGATCTCGTAGAGCCAGGCCGCAGACGCGTAGGTGGAGATGTGGCCGCCCAGTCCCAGACGCGAACCGCGGGTGACCATCGCCGCCGCGTTCCACCGGTTGAGCGCGGTGATCCTGGATTCCATCTCCAGGTCCCCGTCGAACTCCGGCTGCGCGGAGGCCGGGACGGTGTTGATGTAGTCCGAGGACAGCAGCCCCGGCAAGGACATCCCGGACCGCGCCGCGAACTCGTGCACCCGTCGCATCAGGTACACCGCCCGCTCCGGCCCGGCGTTGCGCACCACAGCGTCGAGGGAGGCCTGCCATTCGGCGGTCTCCTCGCGGTCACGGTCGGGTATCTGGTCGAGCTCACTGATCGCAGAGGACTCAGTGGGCCGGGACGGATCACTCATGGCAGCCTTCCTGTCGCGGCATGGGGAAGAGGGGAATGCCGGCTGCGGAAAGGGTCGCTGTCGCACAGACGGCCGGCCGGCGGGCATGGGCGGCGACAGGTGCCGCCGCCTTGGCGGGGGCAACGTACGTTGAGCTACTGGGTCAACCTGTGGTGGTCCAAGTCGTGCTCGGCCCGGAGGGCGTCCGCTCAGCGGGCACGACGCCGACGAACGCAAGAACCCCGGACAGCGGCATACGGCGACACGGCGACCTGAACGATCACCACCCCGTGGTCGCGGACCCCGGAGACGGTCCTCGCAGCGATGAGCCGGCGGAACCTGTCACGACGACTCCCATCCGAACCTCTGTGAGAGGCTCGGGATCGAGGCCGCTGATCACGCTGCTACTCGACGAAGTACGAGTCGTGCCTGTCGAAGAACGCGGCACGCTCCTCCTCCGAGGCGTGCGCCAGCTGCGACACCTGCTCGAAGTACTCCTCACGTGGCGCGCCCGGCGTGAACAGCAGCAGCATGTCGGCCGGGGCGTCGGAGTCGTTGCGGAAGGCGTGCAGACCCCCCTGGGGCACATGCAGGAAATCGCCCTTGCGTGTGTCGACCCACTGCACACCGTCGAACACACGCACCGTGCCGTCCAGGATGTAGAACGACTCCGAGATCCGCTTGTGGAAGTGCTTCTTGGGTCCGCCCGCCTTCGGCCTCATCTCCACCCGATACAGGCCGAACTCACCCCGCGTGGTGTCAGTGGTCGCCAGATAGTGGGTGGCGTCCTTCCCGGTTCCGCTCTCGCCGATGGCCGGCGGTGTGGTGGCAGGCCGGTAGACGGCGCTGACCTCGCCGTCCTCTCCCCAGTACTTCTGCTCCGGATACGGGTACGACATGTCGCGATTCCTTTCCTGCGACGCACACGCGGTGAGGCGCCGACGCGGGCCGCTGAACAGCGGTCCTCTCAACAGTGAGACCGATGAACACCCATCGATGTGACACGGGGCGCCCGAGGACGAGACGTCAGTCGACGACGTGGTGACGGGCGAACCGGGACACCAGCGGGGGCTCCATGAGCCAGCTGTGCGCCCGCCCGTGCAACGGATGAGGGGCCGTGTCGGCCTGCCGCAACGTCCCGAAGGCCACCAACGCGCCGATGGCCAACAGGCCCGCACACAGCGGCATGGCCCGGCTGAAAGACGTGTCGAAGGCGGCGCCCGATCGGTAGGCATCCGGCCCCATCCCCACCAGCAGCGGCAGCGCTGCCACGGAGACCAGGCCGGAGGCGCGGGCCGCGGCGTTGTTGATGCCACTCGCCAGCCCGGCGTTCGCGGCCTCCACCGACGACAGCAGGGTGACGCTCAGCGGGGCGACCATGATGACCATGCCGGTGCCCATCACCATCAGGGCGGGCAGGACGTCGTGGAGGTAGGACGTGCCGGGGCCGACCCGCAGCATCATCAGCATGCCGGCCCCGCACACCAGCGGGCCGACGGTGAGGGGGATCCGCGGCCCCAGCCGTTGGGCGAGCATGCCGGAGCGGGACGAGAACAGCACCATCAGCACCGTATTCGGCAGCATGGCCGCGCCGGCTGCCAACGCCGAGTACCCGACGACGATCTGCAACTGCAGGGCGGTCAGGAAGAAGAACCCGCCCGTGCCCGCGTACACGCACAGCGTGATCAGGTTGACGGAGCGGAACGGGCGGGACGAGAAGATCGACAACGACATCATCGGGTCGTTGCTGCGCCGCTCCACCAGAAGGAACGCGAAGCCCGCCACGACGCTGCCCACGGCCGCGGCCAGGACCACCGGTCCGCCGTCCCGGGCCTCGGTCAGTGCGTAGGTGGCCAGGGCGAGCGTCACAGCGCCCAGCACGGCGCCGGGGATGTCGAAGCCGAGTCGCCCTCTGCCAGCGGCGCCGACCGCGAGACTGTCCTCGCGGGGCGTGCCCACGGACTCCGGGACGTGACGTAGCGCGATCGGCAGGCACAGAAGCGCCGGCACAGCGCTGAGCAGGAAGGTCCAGCGCCAGCCGGGGCCGTCCACCAGCCAACCGCCCACAAACGGCCCGAGGGCCGCGCCGATTCCGCCGAATCCCGACCACAGGCCGATCGCGTGGGGCCGGTCGTCCGGGTGGAACGAGGCCTCGATGATCGCCAGTGAGCCGGGGGTGATCAGGGCGCCCCCGACACCTTGCAGTGCTCGCGCGGTGATGAGCGTGGTGGTGTCGGGAGCCACAGCGCACAGCAGGGATGCGACCGCGAACCACGCGATGCCCACCACGAAGACGCGGCGCCGTCCGAAACGGTCGCCCAGCGAACCGCCCAGCAGGATCAAGGCCGCCAGAGTGAGCATGTAGGCGTTCGCGGTCCACTGCAGAACGCCGAGGTCGGCGTCGAAGTCGGCGCCTATGTGCGGCAGCGCCACGTTGGTGACGGTCGAGCCGAGCATGACCACGCTGGATCCCAGAACGGTGGCCAGCAGGGTCCACCGGCCGCGCGCACTGGCGACACGGAGGGGACCCCGGTCGTCCGGAGACGAGGACGAGGACGGAGACGGAGATGACGTCATGTCGCGTCCCGGCGTCAGGTGGCGAAGCCGTCGCGGCCGGCGTGTTCCTGGCGCAGGGCGCGCACATCACGCACGGCGGCCGCGAACGCCTCTGGGCGTTCCTGCGGGAGATTGTGACCGGCGTCCGGCACCTGCCGGTGCAACCGGGGACCGGTGAAGTGGTGAGCGCTGGACGAGCCGTCCGTCGCCGGGAAGTTACCGTCGGCCAGGCCGTCGAGGGTGACGGTGGGAACCGTGATCGCGGGCAGCTCGGCGAGACGCCTCTCGAGGTCCACGTACGCCTCTGCGCCCGGCGCGAAGCCGAGCCGGTGCCGGTACGAATGGATGACGACGTCGGTGTAGTCGGGATTCCGGAAGGCCTCGGCGGCCCGCGCCAGATCTTCTTCCTCGAACGGCCACCGGGGGGAGTTCCGCTTCCAGATGACGCGGGCGACACCTGTGGGGTCGGCGGCCAGACCGGCCTCGCCCCGCTCGGTGAGGAAGTAGTAGAAGTACCAGAACCCGGCCTCGAGTTCGGGGGCCACGGGGGTCATCGCCGCACCGATGTTCTGGATGAGATAGCTGTTGACCGAGACCAGACCCAGGATCCGCTCGGGCCACAGGGCCGCGGCGATGTTGGCGGCCCGTCCGCCCCAGTCGTATCCGGCCACGTAAGCCCGCTCGACGCCCAGAGCGTCCATGAGCGCGATGACGTCGGCTCCCAGGGCGGCCTGCTGACCCGAACGCGGGGACACTTCGGACAGGAACGCGGTAGGCCCGTGTCCCCGCAGGTAGGGGACGACGACCCGGAAACCGTCCTTGGCGAGCAGCGGCGCCACGTCGACGTAGCTGTGCACGTCGTAGGGGAAACCGTGCAGGAGCAGCACAGTGTCGCCGTCCGTGGGACCCGTCTCGTGGTAGGCGACTTCCAGCACGTCGGTTCTGACTCGTCGCAGAGGGGCGAGTGCGGGGCGATCTGGCATGAGAGGCCTCTGGATTCCGGTACGAGTGGGGTGGCGACGGCGCGCCGTCCGTCTCCTGGTCGAGGACCAAGAGGACCAGGAGGACCAGAAGACGGGGGGCGGGCGCCCGGTGTGCCCCGAGCGGACGACTCAGCCGAACATGCCGGGCTTGTAACCGCCCGCGGGCTGCTGGTTGATGATGTTGATGCGGTTGTAGGCGTTGATGACGGCGATCAGAGAAATCAGCGCGGCGAGCTGGTCCTCGTCATAGTGCTTCGCGGCGTTCGCCCATGCCTCGTCCGACACACCGTTCGCGGCGTCCGCGGTGCGGGTGCCCTGCTCGGCCAGCTCCAGCGCCGCGCGCTCGGCGTCGGTGAAGACGGTGGCCTCACGCCACGCGGCCACGAGGTTCAGACGCTGCTGGTCCTCGCCTGCGGCGAGGGCGTCCTTGGTGTGCATGTCGGTGCAGAAACCGCAGCCGTTGATCTGGCTGGCACGGAGGTTCACCAGCTCCACGGTGGCTGTCGGAAGCGCCGAGTTCACCACACTGGCGACCGAGTTCAGGTGCCTCATGACCTTGCCCGCAAGGGCGTTGCCGAAGTAGTTGATACGTGCGTCCACGGCGTGTTCTCCTCGGGTGTGGGACCGTTACAACGCACTGACCGGGACCGCCGTCGATTTGTGACAGCGTTCGCCGACGACGCCCCCGAGCACGGCACGGTCGCGCCGTGATTCACCCACCTTGGTCCCTTTTTCTTGGTGTGTCACACATCGGCTCCTGGCCCGGTCTGATGGTGTGGACGTCCTGTGAAACCCCACCATCTCTGAAGGAGCACACTGTGAGTGACATCATTCTCGAGCCCGCCGCGCAGGAGTTCGCCGACGCGACCGCCAAACCGCCGCTGCTGTACGAGCTCGGCGTCGATGGTGCCCGCAAGCTGCTCGACGACGTGCAGGCCCAGCCCATCGAGAAGTTCGACGTGGACGAGAAGTGGATCACCGTCCCCGCCCGTGTGGGGGACGTGAGGGTGCGCATCGTCAAGCCTGTCGGCAGCAGTGGCGTCCTGCCCGTGATCCTGTACGTGCACGGCGGCGGCTGGATTCTGGGGAACGCCGGTACACACGACCGTCTGGTGCGCGAGCTGGCGGTGGGGGCGAAGGCGGCCCTGGTCTTCGTCGAATACGACCGTTCACCCGAGGCGAAGTACCCCGTCGCCATCGAGCAGGCCTACGCCACCGCCCAGTGGATCACCACGAAGGGGAGCGAGGAATCCCTCGACGGGTCCCGCCTCGTCGTAGCCGGTGACTCCGTCGGCGGCAACATGGCCGCGGCCCTGACCCACATGGCCAAGCAGCGCGGTGACGTGACCTTCCTGCACCAGTCGCTGTACTACCCCGTCACCGACGCTGCCCAGGACACCCAGAGCTACAAGACCTTCGCCCACGGCCCGCACCTGACGGCGAAGGCCATGGAATGGTTCTGGGACGCCTACACCACCGACCCGGCCGAGCGCGCCCAGATCACCGCGTCGCCCCTGCGCGCCACACTGGAAGACCTCCAGGGTCTGCCGCCGGCGCTCGTCATCGTCGACGAGAACGACGTACTGCGTGACGAGGGCGAAGCGTACGCCCGCAAGCTCGTCCAGGCCGGCGTGCCGACCACGAGCATCCGCTACAACGCCAGCCTGCACGACTTCATGATGCTGAACACGGTCCGCGGAACCCAGGCCTCGAGCGCGGCGATCGAGCAGGCCGTCCACGTTCTGCGCAAGGCCCTGGGAACCGACTGACACCCTTCGGGCGGTGACGCCCTCGTGGCAGCCCAGGTGCGCCGGGCATGCCGCACCAGTAAAGGAAAGGCCACTCTCGTGAGTGCACTGAAACCCACCATCGTCCTCGTCCACGGCGCCTTCGCGGACTCCTCCAGCTGGAACGGCGTCGTCGAAAGGCTCCAGTCCCACGACTATCCGGTGGTGGCCGCCAGCAATCCGCTGCGTGGACTGGCCGTCGACGCCGATCACGTCAGGCAACTCGTGGCCTCCATCGACGGCCCGGTCGTCCTCGTCGGCCACTCCTACGGCGGATCGGTCATCAGCAACGCCGCGACGGGACTGAACAACGTCAAGGCGCTCGTCTTCGTCGCGGCCTTCCTGCCCGGCGAGGGTGAGAGCGCGGTCACCCTGTCGGGCAAGTTCCCCGGCAGCACTCTCGGAGAGACGCTGCGCCCCGTGCCGGTCACGCTGCCCGACGGCAGGCAGGTCGCGGATCTCTATATCGAGCAGAGCAAGTTCCACCACCAGTTCGCCGCCGACGTCCCCGAGGGGACGGCGGCGGTCATGGCCGCCACCCAACGTCCCGTGACCGATGCCGCGCTGGCAGAGGGCGCCGCGGCCCCTGCGTGGAGGGACCTTCCGGCATGGGTTCTCGTGGCCACCGAGGACCGGAACATTCCGCCGCAGGCGCAGACCTTCATGGCTGAGCGTGCGAAGGCCACGTTCGTGAGCCTCAACGCCTCCCACGCGGTCAGTGTCTCGCACCCCGGTGATGTCGCCCGCCTGATCAACGAGGCGGCGCAGGCGACCGCCTGAGCGGACGGCTTTCTGAGTACGGCACTGTCGGGTGGTCGGTCGCGCATGCGATCGTCCACCCGACAGTTCCGGCCGGGTGCACCTCGGCCTCGAGTCATGCCCTGTCACAGGATCAGCGTCTGCCTTGTCCATAGGGCGTCTGTAGGGCCGTAGTCGGAACCACCGACGGGTACGAGGAGGAAGCACATGCAGGTCGCTGTCGCCGGAGGAACCGGCCTGGTGGGGAAGTTCGTCGTAGCCGAGCTGCGAGCGGCGGGACATCAGCCAGTGACCCTCGCCCGCTCGCAGGGCGTGGATCTGACCACCGGTGTCGGGTTGCAGGACCGGTTGTCCGGCTGTGACGTGGTGATCAACGTTGCGAACGTCGTCACGACGAGAGCGAAGGTCGCAGTCGACTTCTTCTCCCGGACCACCGGCAATCTGCTCTCCGTCGCCCGGCGAACGGGGGTCAAGCATGTGATCACCCTGTCGATCGTCGGCAGCGACGAGGTGGACTTCGGGTACTACATGGGTAAACGTGCGCAGGAGGAACTGGTCCGCGACGGAGATCTGCCATGGACAGTGCTCCGCGCCACCCAGTTCTTCGAGTTCCCTGAGCCGCTGCTGGACAACCGGTCACCGGTGGTCCTGATGCCGAACATGCTGACTCGCCCCGTCGCCGCCCGAGATGTCGCAAAAAGACTCGTCGACCACGTGAGGCAGGACCCGGCGGGAATGGCACGGGAAATCGCCGGACCCCAGCAATTGGGCATGGTGGACATGGCGCGCCGTATCCTGCGCGCCCAGGGCCGGCACCGGATCGTCGTTCCTGTGTCGCTCCCGGGCAAGGTCGGCAAAGCCATGTCGGGAGGGGGTCTGCTGCCTCACGGGGACTACGACGAGGGCCCGTTGACGTTCGACGACTATCTCGCGGGCTTGGCGCGGCCCATGGCGACCGGTCGGTGAACGAGCATCCGGCATGCCGGGCCGCCGTGTCGCCGGCGGCCCGCAGGCAGCACCGCAACGGGACTGGCTGAACCGACACCGTCGCCGCGATGCGTGACCACATTGCGTACGCACAGGGGAACTGGGTGGCCGAGATGACCAGGAACAGATCGACATCGTGAAGCGGCCGAGTGATGACCGAGACGCCCGGCGAGCCCTGCGGCCGGTACGGAGTCCGGGAGCAGGCGCTCAGTCGGATGCGGTTCGCCTACTCCCGGAACGCGGCAGCAGTCAGATCTCTCAGTCTCAGGACTGTGTTTCGACGTACTCGAATGTCGGGCCGGCCGTCGTGTCGTCTCCATCGGGCATCGTCATCAGATTCTGAGCCTCCGCCTTGAGTGCGTACATCGTGCCCGTTGCGGCTCCGAGCAGCTGCGGACTGCCGTTGAAAGCCTGTTCGAGCTGCTGGAGCAGTTGGCAGTACGTCCGGTTGAACTTCTCCTGCGCTTTCCGGATGGGGCTGCCCAGGGGATGGTCTGCCAGCAGGGGGTTGGGGCGCATCGGCAGGACGCCGTCCGAGTCGATCACGACGGCCTCACCCGTGGGTCCGGACTGCGGTGTGTCACCGCGCAGATAGCGGCGTCCGAGCTTCAGTTCCTGGAACCGGTAGTAATGAGAAACCTCATCGCGGTCGGGATGGAAGATGTCCCGGTCGCCGTCCCAGACCTCGCCACGTGCCGTCCCCTCACCTTGTTCGACGATTTCCTCCAGAGCCGCGAGCGCCGAAGCGAGGTCCGTGACCGCGGTCAAGGTGCCGCCGGTATGGGCGAAGGGACCAGCCGTCACCTGGCGCGCCCCGTCACCGCAGAAGACTTCCGTCTCCCCGAGTTCAGCGCACAGGTGACGCAGCCCTTCTTCGATCGCGTCATAGAACTGACCGATCGTCTCGTAGTCGTCACCTTCCGGCGGAGCGCTGGGCGCCGCCGGCTGTTCCAGACGGAGGAACATCTCGAGTGCCTCCGTCCCGAACGGAACGAGCGACAACCGCAGGGAACGGTCGCCATGGGGGAGAGGGCGAGGATGACGCTGCAGCAGCGTTGCCGGATCCAGCCGAGGCTCCCCGCCGACCGCGTTGAGCAGGTTCGCCGCCAGTGCCAGGTGGATCATCTCCTCGACGAAGACGCTGCCGATTGCTTGAGCAGCGTCCGGGTTGCGCTGCGGGTCGAGAGAGTAGAGCGCACAGAGATAGGGCGGCAGGGTGGCGTGTTCCAGTTCGATCGCCCATTGAAGGTGCTCGCGAAGGCTGTCGAGCGTTTCGATCCGTGCTGCCGTTGCCTGGCTGACATGCGACACTTCTTCGCTGTTCACAGGTTTCCCATTTCGGGTGCAGGGGTGATGGGCGTGATGCCGATGCTGCCCACTCGCGTCACCGGCTGGTCAGAACCGTCGAATGCCACTGCCAACAGAAAAGTGCATCGCCGACCGACCGTTGGTTAAGACAGGGCAGACGTCCGTTCTGTGACATCACCGGGTCCCGGGAAGCCGTGACTTCGGCCCCGTTCCCCGCTGTCACAGATCTGCCGCGTCCCCGGTCATATGGAACAACGGGATGAGCCACCAACTTTCACAACCATGTCTTCGGCTACTTCACAGCCCACGACGTGGTGGACATCATGGAAGGTGTGAAACAATGTCAGAGAATGCGCATCACGGGCATGGGCACGGTCATGGGGACGGCGGCGAGGACGGGCCGAGTTGGACCAGGGCGGCGAAGCTGCTTCAGGACGCCGCGCCGATCACCGTTCCCGAGGGTGCCTCGGCCATGACGATTCATGTGCACTGGGAGCCTGGGGACCCGGGCACTCCGCCGCATCGTCACTCCGGTCCGGCGTTCGGGTACGTCACCAAGGGTGCGGTCCGTTTCGAGCTGG
>NZ_JBEXPK010000075.1:0-39503 GCF_040612015.1 Streptomyces sp. NPDC006476
ACGCTACGAGAAACGGGCCTACACCTACCTCGGCACAGTCACCCTCGCAGCACTCATCGTCTGGCTCCGCACATGATCCGAGAAACAGCGCCTAGCAGCGCCGGGCTCGTCACGCCGCGTCCCACCAACCCACGGCGTACAGCCCGAACCCGCAGGGGTACGGTCCGAACCCGCAGGAGTGCCGCCGTGCGCCGTGCGCTCCCCGTGCACGGCGGCCCCCGCGAGCCCCGGCGCGCGTCAGCCGAACATGCCGGGCTCGTAGTCGCCGGCCGGCTGCTGGACGATGACGTTCAGCCGGTTGTAGGCGTTGATGAGGGCGATGACCGACACCAGGGCGGCCAGCTGGTCCTCGTCGTAGTGCTTGGCGGCGTTCGCCCAGGCCTCGTCCGTGACTCCGCCCGCCGCGTCCGCGATCCGGGTGCCCTGCTCGACGAGTTCCAGGGCGGCGCGCTCGGCCTCGGTGAAGACCTTCGCCTCCCGCCAGACCGCCACCAGGTGGAGGCGCTGCGCGGTCTCACCCGCCGCGGCCGCGTCCTTGGAGTGCATGTCGGTGCAGAACGCGCAGCCGTTGATCTGGCTGGCGCGCAGCTTGACCAGCTCCTGGGTCGAGGCCGGCAGCGTCGACTCCGACAGCGCCTTGCCTGCCGCGTTGAGACTCCTGAGGACCTTGCCGGCGACCGGGTCGTTGAACAGGCTCTGCAGGTTCAAGCGAGCTTCCACGATGAACTCCCTCTGCCGTTTCGGTGGTTACACCTCCTTGACGGGGTGGGGCGGTTCGGTGTGACAGCGGGAAGTGTGACGTGCGTCTCTCGCTCGGGAGGCGGTGCTATGTCACATACCACCGCCCCCTGGCGCCACCCGTCAGCCGCGCGGCCCCGCCGTGCTGGCCCGTTCCACCAGCCGTGTCGACAGTTCCGTACGGGTGCTCTCCGGGCGGTCGCCCTCCATCATGCGGACCAGCAGGTGCAGGGCCGTCGCCGCCATCTCCGCCAGCGGTTGGCGGACGGTGGTGAGGGCGGGGCTGGCCCATCGGGACTCGGGGAGATCGTCGAAGCCGACCACGCTGATGTCGTCCGGCACCCGCAGTCCGCGCTCGGCGAGCGCGCCGTACACGCCCAGCGCCATCCGGTCCGAGCAGACGAACACCGCCGTCGGCGGCTCGCGCAGGTCGAGCAGGTCGAGCATGCGGCGGTGCGCGACCGCCTCGTCGAAACCGGCGTGCCGGACGTACTCGGGACGGTGGCGCACCCCGGCCGACGCGAGCGCGGAGCGGTAGCCGGCCACCCGGGCGCTGCCGCACATCTTGCGCTGCTGACCGGCGATCACGCCGATCCGCTCATGGCCGAGGGAGAGCAGGTGCTCGGTCGCCGTCACGCCACCCTGCCAGTTCGCCGCGCCCACCGACACCACACCCGCGGGCGGTTCGAGCACCGGGTCGATCAGCACGTACGGGATGCGGTGCTGGTCCAGCCAGGCGTACTGGGACGGCGTCAGTTCGGTCAGGTTGAACAGGACCCCGGACGAGCCGCGCGCGACGAGCTTGTCCAGCCAGCCCCGCTCCGGGCGCCCGCTCCGAGTCCGGGTGAGCCCCGCCGAGACCACGACCTCCAGCCCGGCGTCGTGCGCCGCGGCCTCCACGCCGTGCAGCACCGCGCCCGACGAGGGACTGTCCAGCGAGTGCACGACGAGGTCGATCAGGCCCGGTACCTTCGCCGCGTCGAAACGGGGTCTGCGGACATAGCCGAGCCGGTCCAGCGCCTCGGTCACCCGGCGGCGTGTCTCCGGTGCCACGTCCTCCCGGCCGTTGACCACCTTGGAAGCCGTCGGCACGGACACCCCCGCCTCGCGCGCCACCACGGCCAGTGTCGGACCGGCGGCCACGCTCGCACTCCCGGTACGGACCATCGGGGACCACCTCTCCGGCCCGCCCGAGGGCCATGGAAAGTTTCGACCAATGCGAAAAGCAGTAAGCGCTTCCTACCCTAGGTTCGCCGGGTGAGCACGGGAAGAGGCAGGACTTCGCAAGGTCTCTTCGGCCCCGGACTTTCGAAACTTCGAACGTAACGACGGCTTCTGAGCGTTACCGGAGCAGCCGCCGAACAGCGCTCTGCGCCGGAATATCACCGCATTCTGTGGTGCTCTGTTGTTGCCGGTGCAGTAGCGCGGTGAGGAGGCTGGTGGGCCCATGACGGCAGCAGTCCAGGAACATCCCGTGGTCGGCACTCCCTACGGAGCGGTCCGCGGCCGGTACGAGCACGGGATCGCGGTGTTCCGCGGCATCCCCTACGCCTCGCCGCCCTTCGGCCCGCACCGGTTCCGCCCACCCGTCCCGCCCGAGCCGTGGGACGGGGTGCGGGACGCCGGCGCCTTCGGGCCCACCCCGCCGAAACCGCCGTACTCCGAGGCCTTCGAGAAGTACCTGTCCGACCCCGTCGTGCCGGGCGACGACTGCCTCAACCTCAACGTGTGGACCCCCGAGCCCGGCCCGGGTGCCCGGCTCCCGGTGCTGGTCTGGCTGCATGGCGGCGCTCTGACCAGGGGTTCCTCCGCCGTGCCGGTCTACGACGGCCGTACCTTCGCACGCGACGGAGTCGTCCTCGTCTCGGTGAACTACCGACTGGGAGTCGAGGGCTACGGCCTGTTCCCGGACACCCCCGCCAACCCCGGCCTGCGCGACCAGCTCGCCGCCCTCAGGTGGGTGCACGAGTCGATCGCGGCTTTCGGCGGTGACCCCGACCGCATCACCCTGGCAGGCCAGTCCGCGGGGGCGATCAGCATCGGCGCCCTTCTCGCCGCCCCGCAGGCACAGGGGCTGGTACGCCGGGCGGTCCTGCAGAGCGGGCCGCCCGAGGCGTTCGAGCGGGACAAGGTGCGGCGGATGGTGCGCCGCATGGCCACCCGGCTGAAGATCCCCGCCACCGCGGCCGCCTTCGCCGAGGTCGACCGTGACCTGCTGCTGCGCACCCAGGCCGAGGTCGGCAAACTGAGCAGCCCGGTGCTCGGCGGCCCCTCCTTCGGCATCGTCGTCGACGGCGACCTCGTACCGTGCGACCCCCTGGAGGCGCTCGTCGACGGCGGCGCGGCACGGGGCGTCGACCTGATGCTGGGCTGGACCAGCGAGGAGTACCGCCTCTGGCTCGTCCCCGGAGGGCTGCTGGAACGCGTCGACCGGCTCGGCGCCGTCGCGCTCGCCGGCGCCATGGCCCGCTGCCACTGCGGCACCGAGGTGCCCCGCGGCTACCGCGCCCTCCACCCGGAGGCCGGCACCGCCGAGATAGTCGGCCAGATCGTCACCGACCACCTGCTGCGCATCCCGATGCACCACCTGGCCGACGCCCGCTCCGAGGCGTCGTACGTCTACGAGTTCGCCTGGCCCTCCAACCTCCCCGGCCTCGGTTCCTGCCACGCGCTGGAGCTCGGTTTCGTCTTCGACAGCGGCGACGTGCCCGAATCGCGCAAGCTGGCGGGCGAGGACGCGCCGCAGGAGCTGGCCGACGCGATGCACGGCGCGTGGGTGCGCTTCGCGACGGACGGCGACCCGGGCTGGCAGCGCTGGGACGCCACCCATCCGGTACGGATCTTCGACGCGGGCGAGCCGCGCACCACCCTCGGCCCGCGCGACGCCGAGCTCGCCCTGTGGGCGGCCGCCGAGCCCGTGCCCCCGGAGCCCGTGACCGCGGGCGCGTCCGACGGCGTGCCTCTGCGCACCGTGGAACTGCGCTCGGCGGTCCGCCGCCTGCGCCGCTCGGCCGCCGCACGGCGACACTGACGCGTCGGCCTGGTGCGGGGGCGCCGCGAGACCGTTTTGAGCGCACCGCCGGCGCTACGCCGGTAGGGCGCGCCACGGCGCTGCGGCGCCGAATCCGACAGATGTCGCCGGCGCCCGGCACCCTCGCAGGCGCCCCTGGATCACGCCCCGGCGCCGCAACGAGGCACGCGGGGTGCCACCGAGTCCCGTACGACGACGTGCGTGGCCGGCTGGAGACCGGCTAGAGATGCCCGTCGGCGCCGCTCAACGCCCCGGCGATCCCGGCGATGGCCTCCGGCCCCACCCGGCAGCATCCGCCGATCAGCCGCGCCCCGGACGCCTGCCACCCCGCGACCTCCTGCGGTGTGAAGGTCGACCGCCCCTTCCACGACCGGGACTCGGCATCCCACGCCTCCCCGCTGTTGGGATAGACGACGACGGGCTTGCCGGTGACCCGGGCGGCGATCTCGACCGCGCCGTCGACGTCGCCGGGCGCGCAGCAGTTCACCCCCACCGCGACGATCTCCTCCGCCTCGGCCGCCAGGGCGAACGCCTCCTCCAACGACTGCCCGGCGCGGGTTCGGTCGCCGTCCACGGTGTACGACAGCCAGGCCGGCACCCCCAGCCCCCGTACCGCTCGTACCAGTGCCCGTGCCTCGTCCGCGTCCGGAAGCGTTTCCAGTGCGAGCACATCGGGGCGGGCCCCGGCGAGCACCTCCAGCCGGGGCCGGTGGAAGGCCTCCAGCTCGGCCACGCTCAGCCCGTACCGCCCCCGATACTCGGAACCGTCCGCCAGCATCGCCCCGTACGGTCCCGCGGAAGCGGCGACCCACAGCGGCCGCGTCACTCCCTTCGCCTGTGCCTGCCGGGCCGCCTCGCGGGCCAACTCCACACTCAGTGCGATGAGTTCGGCCGCTCGCTGCTGGTCGATGCCGCGCTTGGCGAAGCCCTCGAAGGTGGCCTGGTAGCTGGAGGTGATGGCCACGTCCGCGCCGGCCTCGAAGTAGGCGAGATGCGCCTCGGTGATGGCCTCGGGCCGCTCCGCGAGCAGCCGGGCCGACCACAGCTCGTCGCTCAGGTCGTGCCCGGCGGACTCGAGCTGGTTGGACATGCCGCCGTCGAGCACGACGGGGCCGGCGGCGAGGGCCGCGGCGAGGGTGGTGTCGCTGGTCATGCCCTTGACGGTAGTCGAGGCGGAGCCGGAACCCACACCCGATTGTGTCCACTCAATGAACAGAATGCCCATCATGTGGGATGCCGGGTTACGATCACAGTCCTCCCCGTCCCCGCTCCACCCCTGGAACGGCCATGCCTGCCACCAGCCCGGCCGAGGCCGGCGAGCTGTCCCAACCGCCCCAGCCGTCCGAGCCGTCCTCGTCCGCCGCGCCCGAGTCGTCCCTGCCGTCCGAGGCGACTCCCGCCTCCGCCCCGCGCCGACGGAGTTGCCTGCCTCCGACCTGCTCGCCCAAGCGTCCGCGCAGGGTGTCTGCCGAACTCCGGTATCGGGAGCGCCGGTTGACGCGCGCTCTCCTCGCGGAATGGGCAGCGGAGGCCCGTGCTCTTGTTCCCCGCCCGGGATGGGCAGAGGCTCCGAGGGACGGTGAGCTTCACGCCGCAAGGAGCCGCGGCGAACGGCTCGGGCGACTCCGGTGACTCCGGCGGCCCGCGGCCTGCGCACGCCTGATTCTGCGCCGCATGCCGCCCGTCCGCCGGCCCCCACGCCCCTGCACCGCGGGCAGCACGAGCCCCATGAGCAGCCCGACCGCCAGCGTGTACGGCCACCAACCCAGCCCGCTGCTCGCGGTGTTGGCGGGGCGAGGACGGGAGACCACCGACGCATCGGACGGACCGCCGGAGCGGACCGCGGGCGAATGCCCGGGGGAGCTCACGGCGGACAGGACGACGTCGTTGCCGTCGCCGCCCGGGGTCCGCACGACCTGCCGTTGCCGTGACCGGGGGAGTGTGAAGTCGCTGTCCCTGGTGAGGACCAGCGTCCCGTCGCCGCGCACGGTGAGCGTGCCCTCGCCGCGGAACACGCCGTCGTACGTCGTCGTCCCGGACGGGACGGTGACCACCGTGTCGCCGGTGAGGGTGACCTCCCGGTCGGCGAGGACGTCGGCGGTGACATCGCGGGTTCCGGCGGCCGAGGCGGGGCCCGCCGTGGAGAGCAGGGCGGCGATCGCCACCAGCGCTCCGGCGGCTGCTGCTGTCTTGTGAGTATGGCTGTGCACACGAGTGGAGACGCGCGGGGCGGAGTGGCGATATCAGAAAATCGGCGCTCTGGCGGACCGTGTCGAAAGCGCTTCCTGTCCGTCGCGTCAGACCCGTTGACCTCCTCGTTGCACACCCTTACCTTTTCGGCGTTCGTCATGACAGATGTTGTTTGACATCTCGAACACCTCGAACACCCCCGAGAGGCAAGCCGCGTATGAGCCGCGATGACGACCTGCTCGCAGGCCCCCATCCCCCCACCCGCCGACTGATGCTGAAGGGAGCCGCCCTGGCCGCGGGCGCCCTCGCGGCGACCCCCACCCCGGCCACCGCCGCGCCGAACGGGAAGGCCGCCCCGTTCGTGAACCCGCTCGTCCGGCAGCGCGCCGACCCGTACATCCACCGCCACGCCGACGGCTTCTACTACTTCACCGCGACGGTCCCGGAGTACGACCGGATCGTCCTGCGCCGTTCCCGCACCCTCGACGGGCTCGCGACGGCCGCCGAGTCGGTCATCTGGACCAGGCACGCCACCGGTGTGATGGGCGCGCACATCTGGGCGCCGGAGATCCACCGCATCGGCGGCAAGTGGTACGTCTACTTCGCCTCCGCGCCCGCCGAAAGCGTCTGGGACATCCGCATCTGGGTCCTGGAGAACGCCGATCCCGATCCGTTCCAGGGAACCTGGGTCGAGAAGGGCCAGGTGAGAACGGCCTGGGAAACCTTCTCCCTCGACGCCACCACCTTCAGCCACCGCGGAACGCGCTATCTCCTCTGGGCCCAGCACGAGCCCGGCATGGACAACAACACCGCCCTGTGGCTGTCCCGGATGGCGAACCCCTGGACCCTGACAGGGCCCCAAGTCAGGCTGTCCACACCGGAGTTCGACTGGGAGTGCGTCGGCTACAAGGTCAACGAGGGCCCGGCCGTCCTCGCCCGCAACGGCCGGCTCTTCGTGTCCTACTCGGCGTCCGCCACCGACCACCACTACTGCATGGGCCTGCTGACGGCCGACGCACACGCCGACCTCATGGACCCCGCGAACTGGTCCAAGTCCCCGGTCCCGGTCTTCACCAGCAACGACACGACGAAGCAGTACGGCCCCGGCCACAACTGCTTCACGGTCGCCGAGGACGGCCGCAGCGACGTGCTCGTCTACCACGCGCGCCAGTACAAGGAGATCACCGGCGATCCCCTGAACGACCCCAACCGCCACACCCGGATCCAGCAGCTCGACTGGAACCCGGACGGCACCCCCCACTTCGGCATCCCCGTGGCCGACACGGCCGCCGACTCCGTGAAGGAGAGTGCGTGAGATGAGACGTGCGTACGCGGTCCTGCTCGCCCTGTGCCTGGGCCTGTTCGGCGCCCTCGCCACCGCCGGTCCCGCCCAGGCGGCCGCCCAGACGATCACCAACGGCACCCAGTTCACCGACACTTCGGGCGCCGTCGTCCACGCCCACGGCGGCGGCGTCATCAAGGTCGGCTCCTACTTCTACTGGTTCGGTGAGGACCGCAACGCCGACAACACCTTCCGGTACGTGGACGCCTACCGCTCGACCGACCTGAAGAACTGGGAGTTCAGAAACCACGTCCTGACCCAGTCCTCCGCCAGCGAACTGGGCACCGCCTACATCGAGCGCCCGAAAGTCATCTACAACGCCTCCACCGGCACGTTCGTGATGTGGATGCACAAGGAGAACGGCGTCGACTACAGCGAGGCGCGTGCCGCCGTCGCCGTCTCCGACACCGTCGACGGGAACTACACCTACCAGGGCAGTTTCCAGCCGCTAGGCCAGTACATGTCCCGTGACATCACGACGTTCGTCGACACCGACGGAACCGCCTACATGGTCTCGGCGGCCAACGAGAACTACGACCTGCACATCTACCGGCTCACCGCCGACTACACGGCCATCGCCGGCCTGGTCGCCAACCCCTGGCCCGGGGGTCACCGCGAGGCCCCGGCCCTGTTCAAACGGGGCGGCGTCTACTTCATGCTGACCTCGGGCGCGACCGGCTGGAGCGCCAACCAGCAGCAGTACGCCACCGCCACCAGCCTCTCCGGCCCCTGGACCTCCTGGACCAACGTCGGCGACTCCACGGCCTACAACTCCCAGACCGCCTACGTCCTGACGGTCACCGGCACCGCGGGCACCTCGTACCTCTACATGGGCGACCGGTGGGGCAACTCCTTCGGCGGCACGGTCAACGACTCCCGCTACGTCTGGCTGCCGCTGACCTTCCCCACCTCCACCTCGATGTCCCTGTCCTGGTACCCCGAGGTCACCGTCGACACCGCCGCCGGCACGATCAGCGGGACGAGCGCCACGTACAACACACTTGTCGCCCGGCACAGCGGCAAGTGCGCGGACGTGGCGAACCAGTCCCTGTGGCAGGGCGTCGCGATCAGCCAGTACACCTGCAACGGCGGTACCAACCAGAAGTGGTGGTTCAAGGACCTCGGGACCGGTTACTACGAGCTGATGGGCCGCGGCAGCTCCCTGTGCCTGCAGGAGAACGCCTCCAGTGTCACCCAGGAGAACTGCACCGGCGCCACCGCCCAGCAGTGGTCGGTCGTCACCTCGGGCTCCTACGTCAACATCAAGGCCCGCGCCAGTGGAGAGTGCCTGGACGTGTCCGGCGCGTCCACCGCCAACTCCGCCGCGATCATCACGTACACCTGCAACGGAGGCACCAACCAGCAGTGGACGCGCGGCACCTGACGTCAGATCAGCAGGTCGATCGCGTCGATCGACGTGCCCGCGCTCAGATAGGAGGTCGACCCCGAGCCGCTCGCCACGTAGATCTTCAGCGTGTTGTAGGCGCTGGTGTCCGTCAGCCAGGCGGACGCCGGCACGCTGTAGGTGAACGTGTGGTTGTTGCCACGGTAGGAGCCCACGGTCAGCGACCGGGTGCTCGGCTGGGCGGGCGGCGAGGGGACGGCGGAGGTCCAGGTGTCGTTGACGACGACCTGCGGCCGGCCGTTGGCGTAGGCCGTCGTCACCCCGATCCGCAGGGTGTGAGCCGCGGCGGCCTGGGCGGCGGTCAGCTTGAAGTACACGATGATGCCGCTGTTGACGTCCTTCCAGAGATAGCAGGGGAAGGCGGACATCTCACTGCCGCTGCCGATCACCACGTTGCCGGTCCAGGGGGCGGCGCGGACGTCGGACGGATGCGCGTACGTCATCAGGTCGGCGTTCTTGAACCCGCTCGGCGAGCCGTTCCAGTCGCCGATGCGCCAGATCGCGCTCGCGTTGCTCGGGTCGTTGGAGGACGGGACGGCGATGGTGTTGAGCGTGGTCGTACCGCCCGCCGAGACCGCCACCGAACCGGTGTGGACGGCCAGTTCGCCCTTGAAGACGGTCAGCGTGTACGTCCCCGGCAGCACACCCGGAAGGGAGAAGTATCCGTCGGAGGAGCGCGCCGAACCCCAGTACTGCGCGGCCGAGTTGGCGAGGCCGACCGTGTACGGGTACGCCGTGTCGCGTCCGGTGATCCCGACGCCGGCGACCCTTCCGCGTCCGCTCGCAGGGACGTACCCGGAGATGCCGAGCGAATCCGCCCAGGCGGTGCTGATGTTGGCGTGGTACAGCGACGACGAGGGCGCGCCGCCGTCCGTGAAGGCGATGACGTAGGGGCCCTGGAGGCCGAAACGCTGGGACTCCGTCTGGTTCTCGCCGTAGTAGAGGATCTCGTAGAGGCCGCCGCCGTCGGCGCTCTGGTGGCGCAGCAGGGAGCGGTAGAAGGGGCCGCCGGACGCCTTCTCGTGGTTGGAGCGGACCACGTACAGGCCGACGCTTCCCGTCGTCCAGCCGATGTAGTCGTAGTCGATGACCCGCAGCTTGGAGTAGTGCTTGGAGCGGGTCTGGCCGTCGGACTTGGCGAAGACGTCCGAGGCTTCGACGGTGCTCGTCGTGTACGTGTAGCTGTCGGGTTCGTCGTTGAGGAACATCCCGGCTTTGACGCGCACGATGTAACGGGTGGCGGAAACCGAGTCGTCGGCCTTGTTGGTCCACAGATAGACGTTGTTCTCGCCGCTGCGGGCCGCGTAGTAGTGCTTGAGCGTGCCGTAGGTGACCGAGATCAGGATTGTCGAGCCGGACTGACCGATCGTCACCGTCGAGGTGCCGAGGCCGGATTCGACGTGGGAGTTCTTGCCGCCGTACCCCTGGTACTCCGTGCCCTTGTAGACCAGCGAGGTCAGGTCGCCGTTGGTCTTGCTGACCTTGAAGGCGAGGCTCGCGCCGGTGTCGACGACGTAGTGGGAGCCGTCGTCGCTCCAGCCGAAGCCGGCGGCGGACGCGGAGCCGGCGAGCGGACCGGCGAGGGCGGCGGTGCCCGCGGCGGCCGCGGTGCCGAGGACGAAGGTGCGGCGGCCGACCGGTCTGTTCGCGGTTTCGGTCATGGGGGTGCCTCCTTCATGAGCGGTGGGGGTGCGAGTGCTTGGCAGGGTGACAGTTGAATCGATTTCGCGAAAGGGCTTTCGCTCGACGGAGGTTGGGAGTCTTGTGAAATCGGGTTGAGGACTAGAAAGCGCTTGCCGGTGGCGGTACGGTCCAGCGGCCAGGCTCTGTCGTTCCGGTCGTTCCCCGGAGGGATTCGCGAATGAGACGTTTCAAGCTGACCGTGCTCGCGGCGCTGACCCTCGGCGCCGGACTGACCGCCACGCCGGCCCAGGCGCACGAGGCGACAAAGCCCCTCGGTCTGGATCACTGCACCGCCACGGCCTGCCACTTCGACGTGCCGCCCGGCACCTACGACGTGACCGTCCTGCTCGGCGGCGAGGCCGCGTCCAGCACCGGAGTCAGCGGCGAGACACGCCGCTCCCTGCTCCCCGAGACGCCCGCCGCGGCCGGCGAGCGCGTGGCCCGCAGCTTCACCGTGAATGTCCGTACGCCAGAGGGCGAGCCGACCGGCCCGGACGGAACTCCCGGCCTGGACCTGGCCCTTGGGGGCTCGGCCCCCGCCCTGGCGGGCATCCGCGTCACCCCGGCGGCCCGGCACACCCGCCAGATCCTCCTCGTCGGCGACTCCACGGTCTGCGACCAGCCCGCCGACCCGTACTCCGGCTGGGGCCAGCAGCTCCCGCAGTTCCTCCGCAAGGGCGTGTCGGTGGCCAACTACGCGGATTCCGGCGAGAGTACGGTCACGTACCTGGGGAACCCGCAGCTGTGGGGGACGGTGCGGCCCCTGATCCGCCCCGGTGACCTGGTACTGATCCAGCTGGCGCACAACGACAAGACGACCGACGAGGCGACCTACCGGGCCAACCTGGAGACCCTCGTGGCCGGGGTGCGGGAAAAGGGCGGAAAGCCGGTCCTGGTGACGCCGATCGTGCGGCGGTGGTTCAATGCGGACGGCACCTTGAACAACAACACAGCGCTGCTGGTAAATGGTCTCGGTGTGGACCACCCCGCGGTCATCCGGTCGGTGGCGGCCGGCAAGCACGTACCGTTGATCGATCTGACCGCGAGGACGAAGGCGCTGGTGGAGTCCCTGGGTGTCGAGGGCTCCAAAGCGATCTACCTCTACAACGAGAAGAAGGACAACACCCACACCTCCGTGCACGGTGCGACGGTGTACGCGGGTCTTGTCCGTGACGGACTTCTCGCCCAGCACCTGGTGCCGAAGGGCCTGGTGCGGGTGGGATGAACGCCTGGGGCGTCTCGACCGGAACCGGGGCGCCCCAGGTCTCCCCTCCGGATGATCCGGACGGCGTGATCCGCGTTGCTTCCCAAGCCGTGCTTCCGTTGTTTCCCCGGGCAGGGTCGCTTCCCGGAGCAAGGTCGCTTCCCCGAGCCGGGTCGTTTCCGCAATTCCCTGAAAGGGAGCCGATGCACCTGCCCTCCGCCGACGTGACCCTGAGCCCGCGCACCGGTTACACCCGAGCACACTGGGAGGCGGCCGCCGACGCCCTGCTCGCCGCCGTCGAGCCGTACGCGGCCGAGGGCGGCGCGCTCTACCACCTCCCCGGCGACCGCCAGAGCTGGTCGGGCCGACTCTCCGACGGCCTCGAGGGGTATGCCCGTACGCTCCTCCTCGCGGCCTTCCGCCGCGACGAGAGCGCCCTCCAGCGGTACGCGGAAGGCCTCGCGGCCGGCACCGCGGGCGTCTGGCCCCGCATCGAGGACCGCGGCCAGCCTCTGGTCGAGGCCGCTTCCATCGCCCTCGCCCTACGCCTGACCCGCCCGTTGCTGTGGGACCGGCTGGACGACGGGGTGCGACAGCGGGCGGCGGTCTGGCTCGGCGACGCGCTGACCGCCGAGGCGTGGCCGTGCAACTGGGAACTGTTTCCCGTGACGGTGGGCGGATTCCTCGACGAGATCGGTTACGAGACGGCAGCCTCCCGCAAGGCGATCGACCGCGGCCTGGAACGCATCGAGGCGTGGTACCTCGGAGACGGCTGGTACACCGACGGCGACGGCCGCAAGTTCGACTACTACAACGGCTGGGCGATGCACCTCTACCCGGTGCTGCACGCGTGGCTCGCCGACGACGAGCGTCTGCTCGACCTCTACGGCGGCAGGCTCTCGCGCCATCTGGAGGACTACGCCCGTCTCTTCGGTGGCGACGGCGCGCCGATGCACCAGGGGCGTTCCCTGACCTACCGTTTCGCCACCACGGCACCTCTGTGGCTCGGCGCGCTGACGGACCGTACGCCCCTCGCCCCGGGGGAGACGCGCAGGCTCGCCTCGGGCGCCCTGAAGTACTTCCTGGAGCGGGGAGCCGTGGACGACCGAGGACTCCTCACCCTCGGCTGGCACGGACCCGACCCGGCCGTCCTGCAAGGCTATTCGGGCCCCGCCTCGCCCTACTGGGCCGGCAAGGGCTTCCTCGGCCTCCTCCTGCCGCCCGACCACCCGGTGTGGACGGCGACGGAGGAACCGGGACCCGCCGAGCGCGCGGACGCGACGACACCGATCGCCCCGCCCAACTGGCTTGTGCAGTCGACCGCTTCGGACGGCCTGGTGCACCTTCACAACCACGGCAGCGAGGACGTCCGCTACGACCCGTACTACACGCGCCTCGCCTACTCGACGGCGACGGCGCCCTCCTCGTCGTACGACAACAGCGTGATCGTCGGCGACGACCCGGGCCGCACGGAGATCGAGCCGCTGGGCGTGGGCGACGGATGGGCGGCGTCGCGGCATCTCGCCGGTGCGGGTGCCCGGGTCACCAGTGTGGTGCTGGTGCGCGGGGCCGTGGAGGTGCGGACGTTCAGAGTCACCGGCGCGGGACCGGGAACGCCGGTCCGGGTGACGGGGTGGACGGCGGAACGGGAAGGCCTGCGGGCCGAACTCCTCCCGGCCGTCGGCCTGTCGGACGCGCTCACCGGGATCACCGACGACGAGGACACACTCTTCGTGGCGCTGGCACGGCTCACGGGGCAGGCGGATCCTGTGCCGTTGGGGGAGACGGTGTCCGTGGAGGCCTACGGGGCAAGGGAGTTGGCCGTGCGGTGGAACGACGGGCCCGACCTGCGGGTCCTGTTCGACGACGCGGGGAGCGGGGTCGTCGTCCAGGAGCCTCGGCCGGCGGGATGAGGCCTTGGACGAGGCAGTGACAGGGGCTAACCGGGCAGCGGCGCACTGCGGTCGTCGAGCCGGGTGAGCGTCCGGACGAGCCGTTCGGCGAACTCGGCGGGGTGTTGGGTGGCGCCGACGTGACCGCCGGGGTACGCGACGAAGCGGCTGCCGGTGCGGTCGGCGAGGAACTCGGCCGTCCGAAAGAGGAGTTGGCCCCGCGAGTCGGAACCGGCGGCAAGGGTGAGACGGCTGCGGGAGTCGGTGAGGGCGGCCAGGTCGGGCGGGTAGGAGCTGAACTGGCGCAGGACGTGAGCGAGGAAGAGGGCCATGGGGTTTCTCAACTCCTCGTCCCTGGACAAGGGTTGGCCGTCGACTGGATCCGGCGACGGTTCCTGTCCCGTCAGCGCGGCGTTCAGCCGTGTCGCCGCCGCCTGCAGGCCTGCGGCGCGGTAAGTGTCGTACACCGTCCGGAACGTGTCCTGGTGCCGGGGGCCGTCGGGCAGTACCCCGACGCACGGCGGCTCGTGGGCTACGACGTGCCGCAGCCGTTCCGGACGGCGGGCGAGCAGGTCGAGGGCCACGATGCCGCCGGAGCTGGTGCCGAGGACGTACGCCGACTCGCCTTCGGGCAGGACCGCTTCGAGGACCCGGTGCGCTCCGTCGCTCCACTCCTCGACCCGCTGGTCCTCCACCGGCTCCCCGAGCCGTCCATGGGCGAGGCCGAGGGGGTCGTTCGTCACGACGGCGAAGTGTTCGGCGAGCGCGTCGGTCAGCGGATCGAGGCCCATGGGGTGCCCGGCGCCACCGGGGATGATCAGCAGCACGGGTCCGCTGCCCCGTACGTCGTGGTGCGGCTCAGTCATCGTCGTGCCGTCCTTCCCTCGGCCAGTGCCGAAGTGCGATGTGGAGGGCGTCCACGGCCTTGTCCCAGGACCGCTGTACGTCGCGTGGGGCGCCGAAGCCGCCAGTGGCCTCCAGGGCGCAGTAGCCGTGGAAGGTGCTGCGCAGCAGGCGTACGGCGTCGGTGAGGTCGGGTTCGTCGAGACCGTAGGCGCGGAGCATGCCGTAGGTGATCTCGGCGGTGCGGCGCAGCGCGGGGGAGTCGGCGACGAGGGACTGGTCGATACGGATCTGTGTGGCCGCGTAGCGGCCGGGCCGCTCCAGCGCGAACTCCCGGTAGGCGCCCGCGAAGGCGGCCAGCGCGTCCTTGCCGGCCCGCCCGGCGACCGCGGCCGCGATGCGGTCGATCAGCTCGCCGCCCGCCAGAAACGCCATCCGCGTCCGCAGATCCTGGAGATTCCTGACGTGCGAGTACAGGCTCGCGTCCTTGACCCCGAAGTGCCGGGCCAGGGCGGAGAGAGTCACGTTCTCGAAACCGACTTCGTCGGCGAGATCGACGGCGGCCGCGGTGATCCGCTCGGCGGTGAGACCGGCTCGCGCCATGCGTACGACCTCCTGACTTCCGTATCCGTATTTCCTAGGACCTCTAGGGGTGAGCCTAGTAGCACTAAGTCCTCTGAGACGAACGATATTTTGACGGCGTGATGGTGAGCACGTGGCGCTGGTCGGGCAGGGTGACACAGCACCGCCAAAGGAACTTCGCCGTCTTCTGGACCGCCCAGACCCTCTCTGTCCTCGGCGACTCGTTCGCGCTGATCGCCCTTCCGCTGCTCGTCCTGCAAGCCACCGGCTCGCTCGCCCGGATGGGGCTGCTGACGGCGGTGGGCGGGGCCGCGGCGGTGGTGGCGGGGGTGTTCGCGGGGGTCGTGGTGGACCGGGTCGACCGGCGGCGGCTGCTGATCGGATGTGACCTCGTACGGATGGTGCTGTACGGCTCGATCCCGGTGGTGTGGGTGTCCGGTCCGCGGATCTGGCTGCTGTACGGCGTGCTGCCGCTGTGCGAGGCCGTCGGAACGTTCTTCGCCGTCGGATATGTGACCGTCGTGCGGCGGCTGGTCGCCACCGAGCGGCTGACCGAGGCCAATGGCCGGCTGAACGCGACGGCGGCCGCCGCGGGCGTGCTCGGGCCGGTGTGCGCGGGGCTCGTCGCCGCGTGGGCCGGCCCCGCCTCCGCCGTCGGTGTGGACGCGGCCAGCTTCGGGGTCTCGGCGGCCTGTCTGCTCCTCGTCCGGATCCCCCCGCGTCCCGCGGACGACCGTCCAGGTCCCACAGCGGACCGGGCGGCGCGGCGGGCCGGTCTGTGGCGGGACCTGCGGACGGGAGTGTCCTTCCTCTACGGGCACCCGGCCCTGCGCTCCCTCACCGCCCTCCTCTTCGTCTTCAGTTTCCTCACCCTCGGCCTCACCGACCTGGTCATCTACCACGTCAAGCACGACCTCGGCCATGACGACGGCACCGTCGGCACCGTCATGGCGTGCGGTGCGCTCGGCACGATCGCCGGCTCGCTGCTGGTCGCCCGGATCCGCCGCCGGTTCGGGTTCGGGTGGACCTGGGCGGGGGCGACGGCGGTGTGCGGGCTGGCGTTCGCCGGCCTGGGGTGGACGCGGGACGTGGCCGTGGTGGCCGGCCTGAGCGCTACGTTTCTGGGGTGCGTCGGCATCGCGGGCACCTGCTCCATGTCCCTGCGTCAGGAGGTCACCCCTGAGCCGCTGCTGGGCCGCGTCACCTCCGCCTTCTGGGCCCTGCACTACTCGGCCGCCCCGATCGGCGCGGCCGCCCTCACCTGGTCCGCCGAGCGGCACGGCACCGCCCCGGTGGCGTTGGTGGCGGGCGGCCTGTGCGTCGTGATCGCCGCGGTGGCGCTGTTCACTCCGGTGCGGCGGTCGGGGCGCCCGTCCTGAGGCGGGCCGTCAGCCGTTGACGCCCGTGTAGTGGTTCAGGCTCCAGCGCCACAGGAGCCGGGACGCGAGGTAGGCGAGGACGCCGATGAGGGGGGAGGCGGCCGCCAGCCAGTACGGGACGCCCGTTTCATGGCCGTGGCCGGTGAGGACGGCCGCCGGGAAGTAGGCGACGAACGCCAGCGGGATGCCGAAGGTGAGGAAGCCGCCCACCGCCTTGGGCAGGACGTTGAGCGGGTAGCTGCCGAAGGTGCCCAGCAGCTCCTCCAGCCAGCGGCTCCAGTAGTCGGCGGTGGGGAACCGCAGGGACGCGCCGGCCACCGCCGTGAACAGGGCGGCCTCCAGCAGCATGCCGCCGACGAGACAGACGATGAGGTACGTGATGCGGCCGGTGTTCCAGTCGAGGTGGCTGCGGGACAGGGCACCGGCCATCAGCCCCGTGGCCACGGTCAGGTCGCCGATAGCGTTGGTGGGGAAGTACTGCAGCTGCACCTGCCGGTGGACCGGCATGGGCCGCAGTAGATAGACGTCGATCTGTCCTTCCTGGATGAACCGGCCGATGCCGTGCATCCGGCCCAGGACCAGGACGAACAGCCCGTGCGCCAGCATCCGCGTCGCCGGGATCAGCAGCACGTCGGAGCTGTCCCAGCCGCCCATCCCGGTGAACCGGGTCAGCAGCACGGTCGCGAACACGATCACCGACATCTGCCAGATCGCGCCGATCGCGACCATCAGCAGGAACTCGGTGCGGTACTCGAGTTGGGAGCGGAAGTTGAGGCGCGTGACGCGCCAGGCGATCTTGACGGCGTTCACGACCTCAGCCTCCCTGGGAGATGACCCGGCGGGCGGCCCGCCGCCACAGGAACCGGGTGAACAGGTGGAGCAGCACGACCCAGCCGGCCTGGATGGCCAACTGCAGTGGCGCGTCGGACAGTTCGATGCGGCCGACGTACAGCGACAGCGGTACGTTGAGCGTCGCCTGGAAGGGCAGGAAGGTGCTCAGGGTGCGGAACCACGCGGGGAAGAACCACAGGGGGGCGTAGACCCCGGACATCAGGTTCTGCGCGAAGATCAGGATGAGCATGGCGGCGCTGTTGCGCACGGTCCAGAAGCACATCTGGTCCAGCAGGAGCATGACGTGGTACAGCACGAGCTGCCCGAGCAGCAGGCTGAGCACGAACACCCCGGCCACGGCGGCCGATGCGGGCGGCTCCACCACGCCGGCGGCGAGGCACACCGCGTATCCGGCGAGCGCCCACGCGGCCCCGTAGACCTGCTCGCCGAGGGCGCGCAGGGCGTGGTAGCGGGCGGGCGACAGCGGGCGCAGGTACCAGTAGACGATGGTGCCGAAGTGCATGTGCTGGATGACCGTGTCCCGGCCCGCGTACTGGTCCAACTCCCGCAACCGGGAGGCGAGTACGGCCAGCACGGCGTAGGTGACGGCCTGGTCGCGGCTCATCCCGGCGGAGACCGTCGTGCGGTCGTACAGGCCGTTCCACAGGGAGGCGACCAGCACCACCTGGACGAACAGCCGGACCAGCACGGCCGTCATCCGGGGTGGGGCGTGCAGCTCGCCGAGCGGGGTGACGCGGGCGGCGCGCCAGGCGTGCAGAACTGCCACCTTCAGGCCCCTTCCGCGCCGGGACCGGCGTGGACGTACGCGGCGCGCATCACGTCCTCCAGGTCCGCCTCGTCGATGGCGATGCCTGTCACCTCGTACCGCTCGATGACCGCCTTGAGCGCCTGGTGGACCGTGGGCGCGTCGGGTCCGTGCGGACCGAACACGACCTGCGGGCCCTCCTGCCGCAGCAGCGCGATGCCCGGCGGCGGTACGACGTCGGTGTGCGCGTCGGCGAGGGTGGCCCGCACCTGCCAGGTCGAGCCGTACTTGCGGCGGATCTCGTCGAGGGTGCCGTCCAGGACCAGCCGTCCGTGGTTGACGAGGACGACCCGCTCGGCGAGCCGCTCGACCTCCGTCATGTCGTGCGTGGTCAACAGGACGGTACGGCCCCGCTCTTCGACCTGGTGGCGCAGGAACTCGCGGACCTGCTCCTTCACCACCACGTCCATGCCGATGGTCGGCTCGTCGAGGAAGACCACCGGCGGGTCGTGCAGCAGCGCCGCGGCCAGGTCGCAGCGCACCCGTTGGCCCAGGGAGAGATGACGCACCCGGGTGTCCCAGAAGGAGGACAGTTCGAGGATGTCGTCGAACTCCTTCAGACGCGCCGCGTGTTCGGCCCCCGGCACCTCGTAGATGTCGCGCAGGATTGCGAACGACTCCCGCACCGGCAGGTCCCACCACAGCTGGGTGCGCTGCCCGAACACCGCGCCGATGTTACGGGCGTTGCGTTCCCGGTCCTCGTACGGCACCACGCCCGCCACCCGGGCCTCGCCGGAGGTGGGGGTGAGGATGCCGGTGAGCATCTTGATGGTGGTGGACTTGCCGGCGCCGTTCGGGCCGAGCAGGGCGAGGAGTTCGCCCGGTGCCACGTCGAAGGAGATGTCGGAGACGGCGTGCTTGACGGCCCGTTCCGGGTTGACGAGGGATCTGAGGGCGCCGGTGAAACCGGGCCGGCGGACGGTGGTGTGGAACGAGCGGGAGAGGGAGCGGACCTCGATGCTGCCGATCACTCGACGGACCTCCGGGTGAGCTGGATCAGCCGTACGGTTGCCGCGAGCGAGGCGGCGGAGAGCGCGGTCAGCAGCCAGGGGACCGCATGGATGCCCCAGGTCTCGATGCCCACGCCCAGCAGGGGCGGCGCCGCCACCCCGCCGGCCATCGACGCGGCGATGACCCAGGCACCGGCGCGCCTCGCCTGGGGAAGGGCCCTGTTCAGCCAGGGCAGACCGGTCGGAAAGACCGGCGCGATGAACAACCCAACACCTGCGTACGCCACCGGCGCCAGTCCTTTTGCCGGTGCCAGCAGCAGACACACGGTCATGCCGGCCGCGCAGACGGTGAGGATGCGTTCGGGGGAGTAGTGCAGGGCGACGGGGACGACGAGGAAGCGGCCCGCCGTCATCATCAGCCAGTACACCGAGGTCGCCGACGCGGCGACGGTCGCGCTGTAGCCGACGGTCTCCAGATGGGTGGGCTCCCAGCCGCCGACACCGGCCTCGACGGCGACGTTGAGGACGTAGAGGGCGAGGAAGCCGAGGAGGACGCGCGGGAGCCCGAGCCGGCCCTTCGCGGGAACCGGTTCCGCGTAGGTCTGCGGAGTGCCGTGGACGGATTCCGCGTCGGTCACCGCAGTGCGGGGATCCCGTTCCGGGTCGGTTGCCCGAGTCCCGGAGACCGGTTGGCCGGCGGTCACCGAAGTGCGCGAAACCGCTTCCGCGACGGTCGCCGGAGTGCGGGAAACCGGTTCCGCGCCTGGCACCGAAGTGCGCGCAGCCGGTTCCGCGTCGGTCACCGGAGTGCGGACGCCGCTCGACCCCGCGACCACCAGCAGCGCCGCGAGCACCGCGCACGCCCCGAAGGCGTACGTGTACGCGTCCCGGCCCAGCCACGCCACCACCACCGGTCCCAGCACCGCGCCGATGCCGAAGTGGGCGTTGAGCACGTTCAGCATGGCCGTGGAGCGGTCGCCGAAACCGACGGCGAAGAGCTGGTTGAGGCCGTAGTCGATACCGCCGAAGCCGAGGCCCGCGAGAAAGGCGGCGGCCAGGGCGAACGGCCAGCCGGGGGCGAGCGCGAAGCCCGCGGCGCCCAGCGCCATCAGGCCGTAACTCGCCGCCAGCAGAGCCCTGTTGCTGATCCGGGAATGGATCGCGTTGAAGGCGAGGACACCCGCCACGCCCCCCGTGAAGTGCAGGCTCAGACCGAGCCCCGCGCCCGCCGGGGACAGACCGAACTCGGCGCGCAGGCCCGGTACGGCCGGACCGTAGAGCGCCTGGAGCATCCCGATGAGGACGAACCCGGCACAGGACGCGGCCGTGGCCGGCCGGGTGAACAGGCGGCCCGGCGCGGGGGTCCTCAGGACCGTCTCGCTCACCTGACCTCCGACCTTGGGCTGGCTGGAGCCATGTCGACCCGGCGCCGCGCAACAGTATGGGCCACGGAGGTGAATCGGCAACGGGTTAAAACATGGGGTGTATAAAGTCAGTCGCCCAGGACATCCCGCACGAAAGCGTTGGCGAACTTGCCCTGCGGATCGAGCGAGCGGGCCAGCTCCCGAAAGTCGCCGAGCCGGGGGTAGCGCTCACGCAGCGCCGACGCGGGAACGGTGAAGACCTTCCCCCAGTGCGGCCGCGCGTCGAAGCCCTCCAGCGCCTCCTCCACCCGCCGCACCACCGGCAGTACCGCCGCCGTGTCCTCGACCCAGGTGAAGTGCAGCGCCACCGTGTCCCGCCCGTACGCCGGGCTCAGCCACTGCGCGTCGGCGGCCACCGTGCGCACCTCGCAGATCTGCAGCACCGGCGCGACCGTCTCACGGACCGCGTCCAGGGCGCGCAGCGCGTCCAGGGCGTACGGCCTCGGCAGCAGGTACTCCGACTGCAGCTCGGCGCCGCTGCTCGGCGTGAACTCGGCCCGGAAGTGCGGAAGCCGCTCGTGCCAGGGCCCCGGCACCCCGGACTGCTCGGTGCAGTTGACCGCGGGCATTCCCGGCACCGGGTGCAGCTTCTCGGTCGCGGGCGCGGCCCACGGGAAGTCGGACAGCGGCTGGTCGGCGCGCCGCTTGAGCCACACCTGCCGGAAACCGGGCGCCCGCCAGTCGGTGAACAGGCTCACGCTGTACGCCGACGCCGCCACCTTCTCGAAGTCCAGCCCCTCCAGCGGCAGTTCGGTGAAGACGCGCTGCTCGACCTCGTACGACGGCTCCAGGTCCAGGGTGAGCGCGGTGACCACGCCCAGCGCGCCCAGGGAGGTCACCGCACCCTCGAACCGGTCGTCGCCGCGCCCGATGGTGACCAGGGCCCCGTCGGCCGTGACGATCTCCACCTCCCGCACGGGCGCCGCGAGCGGCCCGTTGCCGACCCCCGAGCCATGGGTGCCGGTGGCGACCGAGCCGGCCACCGAGATGTGCGGCAGGGAGGCCATGTTGGGCAGGGCCAGCCCGTGCGCGTACACGATCCGGGCGAGTTCCGCGTACCGCACGCCGCCCGAGACGCGTACCGTTCCGGCGGTGGTGTCGACGTCGATCACCGGGGGCAGGTCGGCGACCGTCAGCAGGACGCCCTCGGGGCCCGGCTCGGCGATCTCGTTGAAGGAGTGCCCGCTGCCCAGCACCCGCACCTTCGCGCTGCGCGCCACGAGATCCCTGATCCCGTCCAGCGAGTAGGGGCGGTGCAGCTCCTTGGCGGTGTAGGTGATGTTTCCCGCCCAGTTGGTGACCGTGGTCGTCATCTGTGTCGTCCCTCCCGGAGAGTGCCCATGCGTTGACCCTCTCATTTGCCGCCGCCTAGCGTAGATACCGGTTTCCACCGCCCGTCCCCGAGCCGGAAGGCCCTTCGTTGCCCGAGCGTCCCCAGGCGCTGTTCGCCATGACGGCCGAGAACGTTCCGCAGGTGTTTCCGCCGGAGGTGCTCGCACGGCTGAACGAGTCCGTGGACATCGACCCCGGACTGGTCGCCGAGGACTTCGCCGGCCCCCGGGTGCGGAAGGTCCTCGCCCGCACGGAGATCCTCGTCACCGGCTGGGGCTGCCCCGTGCTGGACGCCGCCGCCCTCGACGCGGCCCCCGGGCTGCGCGCGGTCCTGCACTCGGCCGGCTCGGTCAAGGGCTTCGTGACGCCCGAGGTGTGGCGGCGCGGCATCGCGGTCTCCTCGGCGGCCGCCGCCAACGCGATCCCGGTCGCCGAGTACACGCTCGCGGCGATCCTGCTCGCCGGGAAGGACGCCTTCACGGCCCGGGACCGGCTGCGCGCCGGGCACACCTTTCCCGGCTGGGAGTTCGTACCCGGCATCGGCAACCACGGCCGCCGGGTCGGCGTCGTCGGCGCCTCCCGCACCGGCCGCCGCCTGCTGTACCTCCTTCGCCCCTTCGACCTGCGGGCGAGCCTCGCCGACCCGTACGTCGACGAGGCCCGCGCCGCCGCGCTGGGCGTACCGCTGCTTCAGCTCGACGACCTGCTGCGCACCTCGGACATCGTGACGCTGCACGCCCCCGAGACCGCCGAGACCCGGCACCTGATCGGCCGGCGGGAGCTGGCGCTGATGCCCGACGGGGCGGTGCTGATCAACACGGCACGCGGCGGCCTGGTCGACCACGACGCGCTGATCGCGGAACTGCGCGCCGGCCGCCTCTCGGCGGTCCTCGACGTCACCGACCCCGAGCCCCTGCCGGCCGACTCGCCCCTCTACGAGCTCCCCAACGCCTTCGTCACCCCCCACCTGGCGGGATCCCAGGGCAACGAGGTGGCCCGTCTCGGCCGGACGGTGGCGCAGGAGGCGGCGCGCCTCGTGGCGGGGCAGGAACTGGAGTACGCGGTCGATCCGGGGGCGCTGGAGCGGGAGGCGTGAGCGGGGTGCACGACCGACGCCGCTTGCTGCGGATTCCGTTGTCGTGATGCGTTACATCCGCTGTTTTCAGCTCTCCGTAGCGTTTTCGCGGCGATATCAGTAGCGTGCGGCTTCATGGCCCACGACCCATCGCCCGTCGGCGTACCCGGCGACCAGCCCACCGCCCTCTCCACGACCCTGCCCGTGACCGACCTCACCCAGCACCGGCGTCTGCGCGAGCAGGGGAGTCTGGAGCGGGCCGATCTCGACGCGATCCTCGACGCCGGGTTCATCTGTCATCTGGGGGTCGTGGTCGAGGGGCGGCCGCTGGTCGTGCCGACCGTCTACGGCCGGGACGAGCGACAGCTCTACCTCCACGGCTCGGTGGCCGGCCGCAGCCTCGCGGGCGGTACGCCCGTCTGCGTCACCGTCACCCATGTCGACGGACTGGTGCTGGCCCGCTCGGTCTTCGAGCACGGCGTCAACTACCGCAGCGCGATGATCCACGGCGTGGCCCGCAGGGTCACCGACCCGGAGGAGAAACGGGCGGGCCTGCACCGGCTCACCGAGCACGCGGCGCCGGGCCAGTGGTCGTACGCCCGGGGCCCGAACCGCAAGGAGCTCGCCGCCACCACCCTCCTCGCGCTCTCGCTGGAGGAGGCGTCGGTGAAGATCCGCACGGGTGCGCCGGACGACGGTGACGGACCGGACGCCGAGCTGGGCCTGTGGGCCGGAACCCTGCCGCTGACCTCGGTCTGGGGCGCGCCCGTGCCCGACCCGCTGCTCCCGCCGAACACCCCCGTACCGGGACACATCGCACGCCGTGTGGGGACCCGGCACGGCTGACGCGCGGGCGAAGGCATACCGTGAGGTGTCGAACGCCTGAGCCGGGAGGAGAGATCGGGATGGGCAGCCGTACCGCGCTGGTCGAGGATCTGATGGAGCGGTTCCCGCAGGTACCGCGGGAAGCAGTCTTCAAGGAGGACCTGCTGCGAGGGGGCGTCGCCTTCGACCCGTCCGCCCTCAGCGACAACGAGAGCGGCGAGGTGAAGCCGAAGTCGTACTTCATCTTCTCCTTCGACCACGGCACCCTGCCGGAGCTCGGCGAGGCCGCGCTGCGCCGGCCGCCGGAGGAGATCATCCTCACCGGAGGGCCGTACGACCTGCGGCGGACCGTGGTGTCCGTGCGGGTGAACCCGTCCTCGCCCTATCGTGTGGCCGCCGACGAGGAGGGCGTGCTCGGGCTCTACCTCGACGGACAACGCATCTCCGACGTCGGTGTGCCGCCCATGCCGGAGTACTACCGGCACACCCTCTCCAACGGGAAGTCCGTCATGGAGGTCGCCCCGACGATCCAGTGGGGCTATCTCATCTATCTCACCGTTTTCCGCGTCTGCCAGTACTTCGGCGCCAAGGAGGAGTGCCAGTACTGCGACATCAACCACAACTGGCGCCAGCACAAGGCCGCCGGGCGCCCGTACACCGGGGTGAAGGACGTCGAGGAGGTGCTGGAGGCCCTCGAGATCATCGACCGGTACGACACCCAGAAGGCCTCCACCGCCTACACCCTCACCGGCGGTGCCATCACGAAAACGGTCGCGGGACGCGACGAGGCCGACTTCTACGGCCACTACGCCAAGGCCATCGAGGAGCGCTTCCCGGGCCGCTGGATCGGCAAGGTGGTCGCCCAGGCGCTGCCGCGCGACGACGTGCAGCGGTTCAAGGACTACGGCGTGCAGATCTACCACCCCAACTACGAGGTGTGGGACCGCCGCCTGTTCGAGCTGTACTGCCCCGGCAAGGAGCGCTACGTCGGCCGCGACGAGTGGCACAAGCGCATCCTGGACTCGGCGGAGGTCTTCGGCGCGCGCAACGTCATCCCCAACTTCGTGGCGGGCGTGGAGATGGCGGAGCCGTTCGGTTTCACGACCGTCGACGAGGCCATCGCCTCGACGACCGAGGGGCTGCGCTTCTTCATGTCGCACGGCATCACGCCCCGCTTCACCACCTGGTGCCCCGAGCCGACCACCCCGCTCGGCAAGGCCAACCCCCAGGGTGCGCCGCTGGAGTACCACATCCGGCTGCTGCAGGCCTACCGCCAGACCATGGACGACTTCGGTCTCTCCTCGCCCCCCGGCTACGGCCCGCCCGGACCCGGCCGCGCCGTCTTCTCGGTGAGTTCCTTCATGGACAGCCTGCCCGCGCAGGAGCCGGCCGAGGTGTAACTCCCCTCCCTCCGCCGGACATAGGGGGTGTCATCGCGAGCGGCGGACGGAAGGGGGGCGGGTGTGCCGGAGGACGGAACACCTGACGGGGGCCTCGGGCCCGAGGAGCGGCTTCGCGCGCTGTACACGGCGCACCACGGGCGGGTGCTCGGCTTCGCCCGGCGCCGTGCCGCGGACGCGGAGAGCGCGCAGGACGCGGTGGCCGAGACGTTCCTCGTCGCCTGGCGCCGGATCGACAAGGTGCCGCGGGAGCCGGAGGAGGCGCTGCCGTGGCTGTACGCCGTGGCCCGCAACATCCTCGCCAACCAGTCCCGCGGTGAGCGCCGCGGCGGCCGGCTGGCCGCCCGACTCGGCCGTACGGCACCCGTGACGGCCGCGGTGCCCGACCACGCCGGGGGAGTGGTCGAGGCGCTGCACGTGCGGGAGGCGCTGGCCGCGCTGTCGGAACGCGACCAGGAGACCCTGCGGCTCATCGGCTGGGACGGCCTCGACACGGCCGCCGCCGCACGGGTGGTGGGATGCTCGGCCCGCGCGTTCGCGGTACGGCTGCACCGCGCGCGCCGCCGCCTGGAAAGGGAGTTGACCCGGCGGGAGGCACCGGCCGAACGGCCGCTCGCCGCGACGAAGGGGGAGCGGGCATGAGGACGCGCGCGAACACGGCCGAGACCGAGCGGCGGGTACGGCGGCTGCTGGGCCCGGCGGACCCGGTGGCCGGCGAGGCCGCGCCGGACGAGGCGGTGCTGGAGCGGATCCTGGCAGAGGATCCGCGGGAGCGCGGGGGGCACCCGCGGTCGTACCGGCCGCTGCGGCGGCGCTGGGTCGTCGGTGTCGCCGTCGTCGGCGTGCTGGGAGCCGGCGGACTGGCCGCCCGGGCCGCCGGGGTCATCCCGGACGACGTGGGCGTCGGGCTCGGCCGGGCGGGTGGTCCGGGGGGCATGGCGCCGGACACCGCCAGGGCGCGGCTGCTCTTCTCCTCGGCCACGCCGGACGGACTGCGCCTGCAGTACTGGGAGGCGCCCAACAGGTCCGGGGGCCTGTGCCACTACATGCGCGTGCTGGAGCCGGACGGACGGCCGACGGACTCCGGCGGCTGGTCGGAGTGCTTCCGGGGCGACGGCTACCGTACTCCCGCGCTGTGGTCCACCGTGGACACCAACGCGCTGTCCGGCTGGGTCGCCGTCTACGGCCGCGCACCCGAGACGGCCGTCGCCGTCCGGGTCGTGTGGCAGGACGGAGGGCGGGAAGGGCCGATAAATCTCGGCCGGGATCGATACTTCGTGACGTTCCTTCCGTATAACTCTCGTAGCGACAACGAGGAGTGGGCACGGGAGTACCGGACCGAGGCACTCGACGCGCGCGGGCGGGTGGTGGCGGTGGTGTACTCGAACCGCTAGCCGAACGAGGTCCCCGGCGGTCACTTGACGCGACCGCCGGTAACCGAATTGAATACGGCGCTTGTCAGTTGTGACGACGTTGTGAAAGGCTCGGGCTCCCGCGAGGGTCCCCACAACTCCGTTGCCAATCAGGTGAGTTGACCTCGCTCGTGGATGCAGGAGACCCATGCCCGACCTGCCGACCCCGAAGGACGCCGCCGAGGCCGCGCTGTTCTCCGAGTGCTGGGACGCGGTGCTTTCCTACGCCGATCTGTGCACAGCCGGCGCCGAAGCGGCCACCCAACTGGCCACCGAGGCCTTCGCGCTCGGCATGCGCGAGGTCCGCGTCGGCGACGGAGGCTTGGCCAGAAGCGCCGGCCGCCGCTCCCGACTCCCCATGATCCCGCTGCTGTTGACCGCCGTACGCACCACGGCGGCCGCCTGGGAGGAGGGCGGGCGGGGGCACGACCTCGACCCCGATCTGCGGCTGTGGCTCCACTCGGACAAGGCCGCCCGCTACACCGGGCCCCCGCTGCAGCGCCCGCTCGCCCTGCGCGGTCTGCGCGACCTCCAGGAGGCCGACGCGGCGCTGCTGTGGCTGGCCGAGGTGGAGGCGCTGCCGACGTCCGTGGTCGCCCGCCGCCTCGGGCTCGATCCGGCCCTCGTCGGCGAGGAACTCGCCCAGGTCCGCGGCCTGTTCCGGGACCGCTGCCACCGCGCCCACCTCGACACGCCGATGGACGCGGACTGCCGCAGCTATGCCCGGCTGCTGGACGCGGTCACCCGCTCGCCCGCCGCCGACATCCCCGCCGACCTCTCCCGCCACCTCGCCACCTGCGTGGACTGCGCCGAGGCCGCCGCCTGTCTGCGCCCGCACGGCGGCGGACTGCCCGCCGCCCTCGCCGGCGGGGTGATCGGCTGGGGCGGCCTCGCCTACCTGGAGCGCCGCCGACGGGCCGCCGAGGTCCGCCTCGGCGCGGGACGCCCGGAGCCGGCCGACGGGGACGGCGGCCGGCCCGTGACAGGCGCCCAGCGCGCCCGCGTCCTTCGCAACGGTCTGCTCGTCGCCGCCGTGGTGGTGTCGCTGCTCGCGCTGGCCGTCTCGCTGATGCCGTTCAGCGGCGACAAGGGCACCGCGGCGAGCGGTGATCCGACCGACAGCAGCCCCGTGGCGGCCCCCGGCCCGTCCTTGCCGGACCTCAGCCCGCCGGCGACGAAGGCCTCCGCCACCGGCACCCCGAGCCCGGGCCCCACGGCCTCGGCGACCAGGTCCGCAGGCGAGAAGAACCCCGACCCCGAACCGCAGGGCACCTCCTCGTCGACGGCCAGTACGGGTTCGGCGGACCGCTCCCCGACGACCTGCACCTACGCCTACGACCTGGTCAACCAGTGGCCGGACGGCTTCCAGGCCACCCTCTCCGTCACCACCGCCGACGCCCTCGCCGACTGGAGCGTCGCCTGGTCCTTCCGGGACGGCCAGAAGGTGACCCAGATGTGGGACGCCAGCTTCGGCCAGAACGACTCCCGGGTCACCGCCAAGGCCGCCGACTACAACCGGTCCGTCCCCGCCGACGGCACCCTCTCCTTCGGCTTCCTCGCCTCCTGGAAGGGCAAGAACGCCCCGGCGTACGACGTGACGCTCAACGGACACAGCTGCGCGAAAAGCAGTTGACGCGCCTCCGCCGTGACGGGCTACTGTTGCGGCGGTTCCCGCACGAGGAACAGACGTAGGCACAGGACGAGGAGGTGTCGACCGATGGCTGTCATGACGATGGGCGCTGCCCGCATCCAGTTCATCAAGTCCACCTCCGTGGCCGTCGGCTGACTCACCGAAGTCCCAACCCCTTTGCCGGTGGCCGCCCTTGTGAAGGGTCACCCCTTGACTTCCAGTTCTGCTTCCCCCGTTCTCCCCGCGCTCGCTCCCTACGGCTGGGACGAGGCATGGGCGGACGCGTTCGTTCCGTACGCCGCCGAAGGGCTCCTGCCCGGGCGGGTGATCCGGGTCGACCGCGGTCAGTGCGACGTGGTCACCCCGAGCGGGGTGCTGCGGGCCGACACCGCCTTCGTCACCCCGCACGACCCGCTGCGGGTCGTGTGCACCGGCGACTGGGTCGCCGTCGAAGCCGGCGGCAACCCCCGCTACGTGCGCGCGTGTCTGCCGCGCCGCACCGCCTTCGTGCGCTCCACCTCCTCCAAGCGGTCCGAGGGGCAGATCCTCGCCGCCAACGTCGACCACGCGATCGTCGCCGTGTCCCTGGCCGCCGAACTCGACCTGGGCCGCGTCGAACGCTTCCTCGCCCTCGCCTGGGAGTCGGGCGCCCAGCCCCTGGTCGTCCTCACCAAGGCCGACCTCGTGCCGGACCCGGTGACCCGCTCGCACCTCGTCCAGGACGTGGAGCTCTCCGCGCCCGGCGTGACCGTCCTGCTGGTCAGCGCGGTCGAGGGGGACGGGCTCGACGTCCTCGTGTCCCTCGTCTCCGGCGGCACGTCCGTGCTGCTCGGCCAGTCCGGTGCCGGCAAGTCGACCCTCGCGAACACGCTCATCGGCGAGGACGTGATGGACGTACGGGCCGCGCGGGACGTCGACGGCAAGGGGCGCCACACCACCACCACGCGCAACCTGCTCGCCCTGCCCGGCGGGGGTGTCCTCATCGACACGCCCGGTCTGCGCGGGGTCGGGCTGTACGACGCCGAGAGCGGCGTCGGTCAGGTCTTCAGCGAGATCGAGGAACTGGCCGAACGGTGCCGCTTCCACGACTGCGCCCACACCGCCGAACCCGGGTGCGCGGTGCTGGCGGCCGTCGACGCCGGGGAGCTCGCCGTGCGGCGCCTGGAGAGCTACCGCAAGCTGATCCGCGAGAACCAGTGGATCGTCGCCAAGACGGACGCCCGCCTGCGCGCCGAGATCCGCCGGGACTGGAAGCGGAAGGGGGCGGAGGGCAGGGCGGCCATGGAGGCCAAGCGGGGCCGCCGACGGTAGGCAACGTGACGTCCGAATCCCGCTGGCCGCGTCTGCCCCTCAGGCGGAGACTGGACGGCGTGATGGACGAGGACACCAGGTACGAAGCCGTACGCAGCCGGGACGCCCGGTTCGACGGGGAGTTCTTCTTCGCCGTCGAGACCACTGGGATCTACTGCCGGCCCAGCTGCCCCGCGGTGACCCCCAACCGCCGCAACGTCCGCTTCTTCACGACGGCCGCCGCCGCGCAGGGCTCGGGTTTCCGGGCCTGCCGGCGGTGCCGTCCGGACGCGGTCCCGGGCTCGGCCGAGTGGAACGTGCGCGCGGACGTCGTGGGCCGGGCCATGCGGCTGATCGGCGACGGCGTCGTCGACCGGGAGGGCGTGGCCGGGCTCGCGGCGCGGCTCGGCTACAGCGCCCGGCAGGTGCAGCGGCAGCTGACCGCCGAGCTGGGCGCCGGACCGGTCGCCCTGGCCCGCGCCCAGCGGGCGCACACCGCGCGGGTGCTGGTGCAGACGACCGATCTGCCGATCACGGAGATCGCGTTCGCGTCCGGGTTCGCCAGTGTGCGGCAGTTCAACGACACGATCCGCGAGGTGTACGCCGCGACGCCCAGCGAGTTGCGGGCCGCCGCGCCGCAGCACCGGGGCCGTCGGCAGGCGGTGGGGATCCCGCTGCGGCTCGCCCACCGGGGCCCCTACCAGGCCGTTGCCGTCTTCGACCTGCTCGCGGCCGAGGCCGTGCCCGGCGTGGAGGAGGTCGAGGGGACGCGCGGGCGGCGCACCTACCGCCGTACGCTCCGCCTTCCCCACGGCACGGGCGTCGTCGCCGTCGACGAGCGGCCGGGCGTGGTGAGGACCGCGTCCGGTGCCCATCCGGGGGGCTGGCTGGAGGCCCGGTTGCAGCTCGCCGATCCCCGCGACCTGACCACCGCCGTGGGGCGGCTGCGGCGCCTGTTCGACCTGGACGCCGACCCGTACGCCGTCGACGAGCGGCTCGGCGCGGACGCGCGGCTCGCTCCGCTGGTCGCCGCGCGGCCGGGACTGCGCTCGCCCGGTGCCGCCGACGCGGAGGAGCTGGCGGTGCGGGCGCTGGTCGGGCCGCGGGAGGCCGAGCGGCTGGTACGGCGCTACGGCAAGGCGCTCGACTCGCCCGCCGGCAGCCTCACCCACCTCTTCCCCGAACCCGCCGTCCTCGCCGAGGCCGAACCCCACGGCCCGCTCGGCGCCCTCGCCGCGGCCCTCGCCGACGGCGCCGTCCGCCTCGACCCCGGCGCCGACCGCGACGACGCCGAGGCGGCGCTGCTCGCCCTGCCCGGACTGGACGCCGCCACGGTCGCCGTCATCCGCACCCGCGCCCTGGGCGACCCCGACGTCGCCCCGCCCGGCCCCGACGTCCCCGACAGCTGGCGCCCCTGGCGCTCCTACGCCCTGCGACACCTGCGCGCAGCAGGAGAGTTGGACTGACCTGTGACGACCATCGTGTGGACCCGCGTCGACAGCCCCCTCGGCCCCCTGCTGCTCACCGCCGACCCGGCCGGCGCGCTCACCTCCGTCTCCGTGCCGGGACAGAAGAACGGCCCCGCGGTGCAGGAGGGCTGGCGGCACGAGCCCGCCGCCTTCCGGGCCGCCGAGGAACAGCTGGCCGCCTACTTCGCCGGCGAACTCAAGGAGTTCCGGCTGGCGTTCAGCACCGCGGGCAGCGAGTTCCGGGAACGGGTGTGGAACGCCCTGGACTCGGTGCCGTACGGGGCGAGCACGACGTACGGCGAGATCGCCGCGCGGATCGGGGCGCCCCGGGCCGCCGTACGGGCCGTGGGCGGTGCCATCGGCGCCAATCCGCTGCTGATCGTCCGGCCCTGCCACCGGGTGATCGGCGCGAACGGCTCACTGACCGGCTACGCGGGCGGGCTGGAGCGGAAGGTGCGCCTGCTCACCCTGGAGGGCTGCCTGTGACCGCGGCGGCGGATCAGTCCTCCAGCCCCCAGCTGTGGATCCGCCGCGGATGGATACGGATCACCTCCTCGCTGAAGTGCGGGCCCAACTCGTGCGGTCCGGTGAGGAGTTCCGCCTCGCCGCGGATGTCGATGCCGCGCACCCTCCACGGGCGCAGGCTGACGATGTCGTCGACGACCAGCGCGACCTTCGGGTTCTCCCGCAGGTTGCGCCACTTCTTGGTGCGGCCCATGGCGTACCCGCCGACCAGGATCGTGCCGTCGTCCTGCGGGAAGAAGCCGACCGGGTTCGCCTGCGGCTGCCCGTGCGGGTCGACGGTGGCCAGCCGTCCCAGCCGCTGCGACTTCAGATACGCGCGCTCGGCCTCGCTGAATTCGCTCATGCCCCTCACCCAAACACGCCCGCCGCGCCTCCACATCGGGTTCTCGGCCTAGTCCGCGGGACCTACGTCATCCCCCGATCACCGCGCCCAGCCACGCTCCCATGATCAGCAGGCAGGTGAACAGTTCGGTGAGGACACTGAAGCCGCCCGAGCGCATCGCCCTGCGCAGGGCCGCCATCGCCTCGCCGTGTCGGCCGAGACGGAGGCGTTCGGCGAGGTAGACACCGGCCATGAAGCCCGGGATCGCGCCGAGCACGGGAAGCAGGAAGAAGCCGAGGAGCGCGCCCGTACCGGCGTACACCGCCATCCTGGGCGTGGCGCCGCTCGCCCGCAGCCGGCGGGGCGGCAGCGCCCAGCGGACCCCCTGGCAGAGGAACAGCGCCCCGGTGGCGCCGACCAGGACCCACCAGGCGACCGGCCGCGGGTCCTTCAGCGCCCACCACAGGATCGCGGCCCACACCAGCCACGACCCGGGCACCCCGGGCACCAGCACTCCGCACAGGCCGAGCAGGAGGACCAGACCGACCAGCAGGAGGTCCCACACTCCCATGTGCCCAGGGTGCCGGAGGGACACAGAAAACGCAGGTCAGCATCCGGTACGGTGCACGGTCGCCGGGCGGTTCCCCCGTGGGGGGCGGAACCGGCAGGCGGCTTGTTTCCCGCTTTCCTGTTCGACGTGTCACTCGACACGGCGTTCGACTCGGCGTGCCGTGCCGGTTTTTCCCGTTGCCCCGTTTTCATCGGGGCCCCGGGGTGGACAATTAGGGGCATGAGCCAGCAGGGGGGAAGTCCCACCGGTCACGAGGACGACTGGTGGGGGCAGCTGTACGACGACTCCACCGAGGACACGGGGCCGACCCCCGCGGCCGACACGTTGGACGACCGGTTCGCCTCGGCGGCCGGGACCGTGGCCGACGGATCGCCGCCGGGCGAACGGGCCGACGTGGTCCCCGCCCAGCGCAGCGGCACGTCGACCGAGACCCCGACGACGACGGCCCCCACGTCCCGGACACCGACCGGCACGGACCCCGCCCGCGAAGCGGGCCCCCTGCCGACTGCGGGTGGTCGCGGCGATGGGGCGGCTCCGGGTCCGCAGCGGGACGGTGCCCCGCCGGTCCGGGACAGGTCGTCTCATCCCTCGCCCCCGGCCGCGGCTGCGGGCAGCCCGGCCCCTCCGGCCCGACCGCCGGGCACCCCTGCCCCTCCTGCCCAGAGCCCGGCCGCCGGCAGTCCTGCCCCTCCGCCTCCCAGCTCAGCCGCGGGCGCTTCGGCCCGGACCCCGGCCCCGGGTGGTCGCGGTCATGGGGCGGCTTCCGGTTCGCAGAGGGACGGTGCCCCGCCGGTACAGGATCGTGTGCCGTACCCCCCGCCACCGGTCCCGCCCGCCCCCGCGCCACAGCCCGCCGACCAGCCCCCGGTCCTCCGCACCGCCACCCACCTCGACCTGCCGACCCTCCCTCCGCCCTCCGCCGAACATCTCGACCTCCCGGCCCCGCCTCCACCTCCGGCCGACCGCCTCGATCCGTCGGCCATTCCTCCGCCTCCCGCCGACGACCTCAGCCTGCCGACCTTCCCCCCGCCTCCCGCCGACCATCTCGACTACGTCGGCTCCGGGCCGCCCACCTACGAGGCCGAGCCCACCGCGTTGCCCGTCGCCGATCCGGACGATCTCGATGATCTGGTCGCCGACACCGTGCTCGACGGTGCCCGGTACGGGTCCTGCACCCTGCGTGCCGTCTCCGTCCGGGGGGACTCCGCGCGGTACCGGGGCGAACCGCGCCGCGACTCGTTGCTCACCGCCCGCTTCGGCACCGCCGAGAACGCGCTGATCCTCGTCGCCATGGCCACCGGCGCCCGCGCCACCCCCGGAGCCCACCGTGCCGCCGCCGAGGCCTGCCACTGGATCGGCCGGGCCGTCGGCCGCAGTCACGCCCGGCTCGCGGAGGACATCCGGGCGGCGAGGCGCGGTGACCTGAAGTCGGGCCTGCACCGTCTCACCGACCGCAGCCTCGGCAAACTCCGCGCCAGCGCCGCCGAGCAGGGCATCGAGCCGGAGGAGTACTCCGCCACCCTGCGCTGCCTGCTGCTGCCGGCCGACCCGGAGTGCCGTACCCGCGTCTTCTTCGGCGTCGGCGGGGGCGGACTGTTCCGGCTCAGGGACGGTGACTGGCAGGACATCGAGCCCCGCGTCACCGAGGTCACCGGCGACCCGGTCGTCGGCTTCGGCTCGCTGCCCGCCGAGACCCCCGAGGGCGACCGCCTCACCATGGACCTCGGCATCCCCACACCCCCGAGCCCCTACGAGCCGGCCCCCGAACCGCCCCGCGAACCCTTCCGCTTCCGTGCCTCGGTGGCCCGCCCGGGTGACACCCTGCTGATGTGCACCGCGGGCCTCGCGGACCCGCTGCGCGGCGAACCGGACCTGTGCCGCTATCTGACGGGCCGATGGTCCGGACCCACCCCGCCCGGCCTCGCCGCGTTCCTCGCGGACACCCAGGTCAGGGTCAAGGGGTACGCGGACGACCGTACGGCCGCGGCCGTTTGGGAGGCGTGAGCGCGCGGCCTGTGAATTGATGGACCCAGAGGGATCAGCGGAGACCGAAGGGGCAGCAGAGCACCATGGCCAAACAGAACGTCGCCGAGCAGTTCGTCGACATCCTCGTCCGCGCCGGAGTCAAGCGCCTGTACGGCGTCGTCGGCGACAGCCTCAACCCGGTGGTGGACGCGGTGCGCCGCAACGCCGCCATCGACTGGGTGCACGTACGCCACGAGGAGACCGCCGCCTTCGCGGCCGGCGCGGAAGCCCAGATCACCGGCAAGCTCACCGCGTGCGCGGGCTCCTGCGGGCCCGGCAACCTCCATCTCATCAACGGCCTCTACGACGCCCACCGTTCCATGGCCCCGGTCCTCGCGCTCGCCTCGCACATCCCCTCCAGCGAGATCGGCCTGGGCTACTTCCAGGAGACCCACCCCGACCGGCTCTTCCAGGAGTGCAGCCACTACAGCGAGCTGATCTCCAGCCCGAAGCAGATGCCCCGGCTGCTGCAGACCGCCATCCAGAACGCGGTCGGCCGCTCCGGCGTCAGCGTGGTCTCCCTCCCCGGTGACATCGCCGCCGAGCCCGCCCCCGACAAGGCCGCCGAGACCGCCCTGGTCACCTCCCGGCCCACGGTCCGCCCGGGCGACGCCGAGATCGACGAACTCGTCCGGATGATCGACGCGGCCGACCGGGTCACCCTGTTCTGCGGCAGCGGCACGGCCGGCGCGCACGCCGAGGTCATGGAGTTCGCCGGGAAGATCAAGTCACCGGTGGGGCACGCTCTGCGGGGCAAGGAGTGGATCCAGTACGACAACCCCTACGACGTCGGCATGAGCGGTCTGCTCGGCTACGGCGCCGCCTACGAGGCCACCCACGAGTGCGATCTGCTGATCCTGCTCGGCACCGACTTCCCCTACAACGCCTTCCTGCCCGACGACGTCAAGATCGCCCAGATCGACGTCCGTCCCGAGCACCTGGGCCGCCGCTCCAAGCTCGACCTGGCGGTCTGGGGCGACGTGCGCGAAACGCTGCGCTGTCTGATCCCGCGGGTGCGGGAGAAGTCCAACCGCCGCTTCCTGGACCGGATGCTGAAGAAGCACGCGGACGCGCTGGAGGGGGTGGTGAAGGCCTACACCCGCAAGGTGGACAAGCACGTGCCGATCCATCCCGAGTACGTGGCGTCCGTACTCGACGAACTCGCCGACGACGACACCGTGTTCACCGTGGACACCGGGATGTGCAACGTGTGGGCCGCTCGCTACATCTCGCCCAACGGCCGTCGCCGGGTGATCGGTTCGTTCTCGCACGGCTCGATGGCGAACGCGCTGCCCATGGCGATCGGGGCGCAGTTCACCGACCGGGGGCGGCAGGTGGTCTCCATGTCCGGGGACGGCGGATTCTCCATGCTGATGGGCGACTTCCTGACGCTGGTGCAGTACGACCTCCCGGTCAAGGTCGTCCTCTTCAACAACTCCTCCCTCGGCATGGTCGAGTTGGAGATGCTGGTGGCGGGGCTGCCCTCGTACGGCACCACCAACAAGAACCCCGACTTCGCCGCCGTCGCCCGCGCCTGCGGTGCCTACGGGGTGCGGGTCGAGAAGCCCAAGGATCTCGCCGGCGCCCTGAAGGACGCCTTCAAGCACAAGGGCCCGGCACTCGTCGACGTGGTCACCGATCCCAACGCCCTGTCCATCCCGCCGAAGATCAGCGCCGAGATGGTGACCGGCTTCGCCCTGTCGGCATCCAAGATCGTCCTGGACGGGGGAGTCGGCCGCATGCTGCAGATGGCCCGCTCCAACATCCGCAACGTGCCGCGGCCTTAGCTGTCGGTGGGGACCCAGGCGCGTTCGCCCGAGTCGTTCGTTCCGTACCAGAGGCGGGGCCTGCCCTTGATGCTGCTGGTGCGGAACGGGTGGCCGTGGTCGTCGATGCGGACCGTGCCGGTGCGGCCCTGTGAGGACCAGTCGAGCTCGAGGTACCAGCTGGCGTCGTACGTCTCGGTCGTCCCCGTGACCAGCAGCACCTCGGGGTCCTGGGCCGAGACGCGGTAGGGGAACTGGACCGCGGGCGTCGACGGCCCCCCGTCCTGGGTGCCGGGCACGGGGTGGGCGATGGGCCGGTTGACGTCGAGGTTCACGGCGAAGGAGCGCGGGGTGAGACCGCCGCCGCAGCCCCCGCCCATGGAGTACGCGGTGCCGGGGACGGGGGTGCCGCGGCCGACGATCCTGACGCGCAGGGCGTTGAGGACGACGGCCGTCGACGACTTGCCCTGCACCGAGATCTCCACCGTCGACTCGCCACCCTGCACCGCGCTCTGCGTCGCCGCCCACACCGCGGCGTCCTGCGGCACCGGCGGCGGGGGCACCTCGGCCGGCGCCTTGTCGATCACGTAGTTCTGGCCGCACCCTCCTTGCCAGACCTGCGAGTCGACGGTCAGCGCCAGGGGCACAGCGGTGGGTGCGGAGGCCTTGTCCTTCACTGGCGGGGCGTCCTGCGACGGGGGAGTGGGCGACGCCGTGCCGCCCCTCGAGGGGGAGGCCGAGCCTGCGCCGGGGGCGGGGCTGCTGCTCGCGCCGCCGGCCGACGGGGCGCGGCGGGTGCCGGCCTCCGTCGTACGGGACGGCCCGGACGGTGTCCTGGCGGAATCGCCCCGCGCCCCGTCCTCCGACAGCGCCGAGACGGTCCCGAGCGTGGCCAGCAGCACGGTGGCCACGGCGGCGCCGAGGAGGCTCCGCCGCCGACGGAACCAGGGGCGGGGACGGTGGGCTGGGGCGGCCCCGGTACCACCCGCCGGCTGCTCGAACTGACGATCGGCCGTGTCGTGAGGGGAACCGACCGTCTCCGGCCCGCGATCCGTTCCCCCGTCCACGGAAGCAGCCGTGTCCACCTCGCGCACGGCTGTCTGGGTCTCGGGACCGGTTCCGTCGGCGACGGCAGCGCTCGTCTCCGCCTCGCGCGCGGCTGTCTGGGTCTCGGAACCGGTCGTCTCGGGACGGGGAGCGAGTCCCTTGGACAAGGGCGCCAATTCCCCGGACGGGGAAGTGGGCGCCGTCCCGGACGGAGGAGCAGCCGCTGCGGAGGGGGAAGCGGGCGTCGTCCCGGATAGAGGAGCAGCCGCCCCGGGTGGGGAGGCGGGTGGCTGCGGCGGGGAAGTGGCCGTGCCGGATGCGGAAGGGTGCGGCTCGCTGTCAGAGGCGGCCGTGCCGGGTGGGGAGGCGGGTGGCTGCGGCGGGGAAGCGGCCGTGCCGGATGCGGAAGGGTGCGGCTCGCTCTCAGAAGCGGCCCCGCCGGGCACGGAGGCGGGTGGCTGCGGCCGGGGAAGACCCGCGTCCGGCTGGGAAGTCGGTGACTCCGGCAGAGAGACATGGGCGTTCCGCACGGAAGTCGGGGACTCCGGTGGGGAAACATGGGCACCTGGCACGGGAGTCGGTGACTCCGGCGGGGAAATCTGTGCGCCCGGCTGGGAAGCCTGCGGATCCCTCAGGGCGACGGCCCCGCCCGGCTGGGAAGCCGCTCGCCCCGGCAGGGACATGTGCGCGGTGTCGGTCGGGGGCGGTTCCTCCGGTGTGCGGGGGCGCTGGCGTGCCGCGACCGCCAGGAGCCACTGCCGGTGCAGTTCGAGGCGTTCCTCCGGCGTCGCCTCGCAGAAGGCGGCCAGGCGTTCCAGTGGGGCGAAGTCCTGGGGCACCGCCTCGCCCGCGCAGTAGCGGTGGAGCGTGGAGGTGTTCATATTGAGGCGCCGCGCCAGCGAGCCGTAGCTCCGGTCCGTGCGGTCCTTCAACCGGCGCAGCAGCGCCGCGAACTGCTCGACGTCGTCCCGTGTCGACACCGTTCCCCCGCCTCACCGTCGTCCCCGTCGTCCCCGTCATCCCAGGCACTCATATACCTGCACGTCAGATGGGCTGGGATGGTTCCACCCCGGCCGATCGGACGGCAGCCGTTGCGCCGGGGCGCCGGGAGCGCCGATGCTCTGGGTGTCGCACCGACCAGGGCGGACCGACCATCCGCCGTCGCGGCGATCTTCCGACACCCATGCACTCATCCACGGGGGACACCCATGTCCAAGCGCACCCGAGCAGGCGCGCTCATCGCACTCGCCGTCACGGGCCTCGCCCTCGGCACGACGCTCGCCCCACCGGCGGACGCCGCGCCCCGGGCACCGGGCTTTCTGGCGGCCGCGGACCTGCCGCCGCACCCCTCGTCGTCCTGGACCGCCGGCAAGGTCACCGCCGGCGTACCGGAGGCGGTGGAACAGGACCGCTGCCTGAGCATGGCGCTGGGCGGGGGCCAGGACACCTGGTACCGGGAGTTCCGCACCGACCTCGACACGGGCGCCCGCCAGGTCAGCGTCCAACTGCCCGGCGTCAGCGCGGCGAAGGGCCGCTTCGCCCGGCTCAAGAAGGACATCGCGTCCTGCCCGGCCCGCATCGAGGAGGCCGACCCGGAGACGGCGGCGACGCTCAAGGACTACGGCACCCTGCCCGTCGAGGAGGGCGCCCACGTCTACGGCCTGCACACCGAGACCTCCTGGGGCGCCACCGACATCCGGCTCCTGTCGGTGGCCCGGGACGGCAGGACCGTGACCGTCGTCGACTGGGGGCAGATGGGCGGCTTCAGGGACGCGCCGGTCAAGGCGTTCAAGAAGACGACCACGACCGCCGTGAACAAGCTCCACTGACCGCACGACCAGGGCCGCCCTCCCGCCACGGGGGTCGGGAGGGCGCCCACCGACCACCGCACCTCTCACACCACGCAACCGAAAACGGGGAACAGACATGAGCAGCAAGACCCGCACCGTCATCAGCGCCGGCCTCCTCGCCGTCGCCCTCGGCCTCGGCGCCACCGCCCAGGCCTCCGCCGGCGCCCCGCGCAGCGTCAGTGGCAGGACGTCCGACAACCTCACCCGGATCGCCGACTTCTACGGCACCTACATCGACGCGGTGTACGACGAGGACAGCGGCAACCTCGGCACCGCCCTGCGCGGCCACTACCTCACGCCCGCGTTCCAGAAGGAGCTGAACAAGTGGGAGGAGCGGGAGCACGCGGACGGCGTCCTGCGTGCCCAGAACGTGCCGCTGGCGTGGAAGGTCACCGAGACCGGCACCAGGGCGGGCCGGACGGAGGCCGTCGTCACCCTGACCTGGAGCCGCGGGGTGACCTCCAAGGTGGTCGTCGACATGAACGCGAACCACAAGATCTTCCACATCGGCGCCAAGTGAGCGGGCAGCAAGTGACCGTCGCGCCGCGGCCCTCGGCCGCGGTGTGAGGACCGCCTGGAACGGCCGCAGCGTCCCCGGCCTCCGCGACCACCTCGATGTCCTGCTGGGCTTCGAGGATCATGCT
>NZ_JBEXPK010000076.1:0-38604 GCF_040612015.1 Streptomyces sp. NPDC006476
GACCCGGCCGGCGACCCACCGCCCACCACGCCCACCACGACCGGGGAGGAGCCACCCCGCCAGACCGACACCGGCCAGCCCGGCCCGCACTCTCCCAGCAGCCGGGACGCCGCACCCGATCCGGCTACCCGTCGCTTCGCCGAGCAGCTCGAACCGCTCGAAGAGCCGGAGGCCAGGCGGCTGTGGGAGGAGGCGACGCGGATCATGGCCAGGCACAACCCGTACCCGCTGACCATCAAGGAGGGCGCGGCATCGCTGCGGGACCGGGATCCGCAGCGGTACTGGGCGACGATGCAGGTCGCCCGAGCCCTCCACGAATTCCAGGACGCGCCCGACCGGGAGCAGCGGGCCGAGACGGTGGCCAAGGAACTGGCCGCGCAGCGTGGCCTGACCGGCGTGCGGGAAGCACTGCCAGGCGGCCGTCCCGGGCCAGGGACGGCTGATGCGCAGCGCCACGGGAGCCTGCCGGGCGGCGGCCCCGGCACCGGCCACCAGGATGCCGGCGCGTCCACCGCACACTCCGCCTCCGGCGAGACCTCGGGATCCGGCACGCACGCCGCCCACCGGGCAACCGGTGCCACCGGCACGCCACGTTCCGAGGGCACGTCCGCAACTCCGTCGGCCTTCGACCGGGTGCGCAGCGCTGACGCCGGTGAATCGAGGAGCCCCGGTGACACCGAGAGCCTGATCGCGGAGGCGCGCAACGAGGCGGGGGCTGCCGGGACGGACCCGCGCGTGCTGCATGCGGGTGCCCTGGTGCTGCGGCACGAGGCCTACGAGAAGCACCTGCGTGCCGCGCAGGCGGCGGTAGGGGAGTACGCGCGCCGGGTGGCGGAACCGCACGGCGCCGCGGCGGCAGGCGGCGGACGCCGGGTCGCAGGCTTCACCGTCACCCCGCTCCCGGGCGGCGGTCACGCCGCCGCGCACGTCCGCTCCGGGCTGGGCGTCCAGTTCGACGGGCAGGGCCGGTGGACCTCACGGGAGTACCGCCTGCACGATGCCCACTGGACGATGGACGACCTGAAGGTGGTGGCCGACCGCAACCCCGACCACACCGGCGAGGTGTTCCTGTCCTACCGGGTGACCGGGCCGGACGCCGATCGGTTCACCGTCCGCCCCCTTCCGGACGACGCCCCGGAGTCGCCGCAGGCCCGGTTCGTTGTCACGCACCGCAACACGGGGGAGCGGTACTTCTTCACCGACGAGGGCACGCTCACCCTGCGTGACCTGCGGCTGAGGGAGGGTCTGGGCTACCTGCGCTTCGACCTCGCCCGCGCCGGCAGCGCCCCGGAGGCCGTCGACCACCGCGGCAGGCCGTCCGAGGACTGGCAGGTCGAGACGGCGGACGGGGCGGAGGTAATCCTCGGCTCCACCGACCGCACCGGCCACCGGCTGGTGATCGATGCGGCCGACGGCTGGCGCATGCGGGAACGTGTCGCCGTTCCGGGCAGTGGCGGTACCACCGGGCCCTACGCGGAGATCGACCACCTGTCGGGGCTGGTCAGGCTTGTCGACGGGAACGGACGCGTCCTGCCCGGCCCGCAGATCGAAGCCCGTGTCTCGGCACAGGGCCTGGAGCTGAGGCAGGAGGGGGGACGCCGGCTCTTCTCCCGGCCGCTGCTGGGCACGGACTTCCCCACGGGGAACGCGGCCGAGCACCTGCAGGCCACCGGCGGGCACGCGCATTCGGCCGCCCGGCCAGAGGTGCCCCCCCGCTCGCCCCGCGTCCGGGCCGCGACGCCCCGGACCCCGCAGGCGAGCCTCCGCGGCGATGCCTCGCCGGGCAGCCCTGCCGCCGAGGTCCGCCGTAGTCGGGCCGGCTTCCTCGGCCGTCTGACAGACTGGCTGGGCAAGCAGAACCAGCCGGGACAGGAGCCGACCGGGCTCACCCCCGCGAACCCCGCCGACCTGCGGCGGCTGCACTTCCAGCGCGAGGCGGAGCGCTTCGAGCGCAGGCTGGGCGCGTACCTGGTGACCCACCCGAAGGCGCAGGAGCAGATTTCGAGGTTCCTGCGCGCCCTGTGGTCGGCGACTCCCGCCGACTACCGGCCCTTGTTCGGGACCAGTGATCGGACGTTCGTCGGCGGCGTCGGCAAGGATCCGAAGGACCTGGAAGCCGTCGTACTCCGCGGCAACGTCCGGGAGCGGATGGCCGCCCTGTGGCAGTTCATGAACCACCGCGGCATGCAGATCACGTCGTTGCTCCACTTTAAGGAGCTGCCGCCGCACTTCGACCGGATGCGTCAGTGGCGGTTGAATAACCCCGACGTTCCCGCTCCCACCCTGGAGGGGTACCGGGACGTCATCCCGCTGAGCTCCAGGGAGCGCGCCTTCACTGACAACGGGAGGACGTGGCGGAGTGCCGAGATAGGCTTCGGTGTCCGCCATCTCCCGCCCGACGGTCAGGGCGAGGGACTCCAAAACGGGCCGCAGGCCCAGGCCCAGCGCACCGGCGGCCTGATCAAGACGGGCATTTCCTCCACCATCTGGCTGCTGCTCGACTACGCGGAGGCCGCCAACCGCAGGTGGAACCTCGACCTGGACCTGGGATGGGTGAGGCTCGCCCTGCTCGGCACCATGCTGCCCACCGGCGATCACACCGTCCACGAGATGCTTCAGGCGGCGGCGATCTGGGCCGAGGACCCCAGGCACCCGCAGCGCGCGGAGCTGTGCTTCGAGTACCACGACAACCCGGGCCGCTACCGGCATCTCGCCCCGTTGACGGAGGAGGAGCTGCGCGAGCACGTCGCGTTCGGCGGCCTCTTCCCCGACGAGCTGGCACACGGCACGGCTCCGGCCGCCTACGACCCGGTCGAGGACGCGCGCGAGGCCCTGAGCCGGCATCTGACGGGGAAGCAGGCTCGTCCGGATCTGCCGGACAGGGCGCCGGAGCCGGGCGGCCGGGAAGACGATATCGTGGTCAAGGAGGTCGACGGCAGCTATCACGTCACCCACCGGCCCACCAGGCTGACCACGGTTTTCCACGGGCCTCGGCACGAGATCACCGCCAGGGAGGCCCGCGCGTCCTACGGGCCCGTGACCCTGCGGGGGGCGAAGGTCCGCATCAGCTTCACCCGCAGCGAAGAGGGGCGGCTGGTCAAGCACGTCAAGTTCGCCCACGGTCAGCACGCCGCGCGGTTCGACGTCGCCGTACCTCCTCGCCAAGTGACGCGGGCGTGGAAGGACGCCGACTTCACCGTCGTCGACAAGGGGACCGGCGTCCGGCTGCACTTCGCCGCCGACGGCAGGGTCCTCGCCGAGGACCGGGTGCTGCAGCACGGCCTGGGTGTGCTGCGCTCCGACATGGTCCGGCCCGGCGCGACCCCGCAACTGCTGGACCCCTCCGGCAGGCCGTCGTCGACGCTCCTGGCGGAGCCCCTGGGCCATGGCCGGGTCGCGATGGTTCCGGCCCGCCCGGGCAGTCACCCGTTGCAGCGCTACGTCGTCGACAGCGAGACCGGAGAGCTGAAGGAGGAGATCGTCCCCGCGGAGAGCATGAGGGGCGGCATCCGCTACTGGAGAATCGACCACACCAGCCGCAGCGCCGAGCGCATCGACTCCCGTGGCGTCCCGAGGAGCGGGCAGAACAACAGGGGCTTCGTCGACGTTCGCCCCGACGGCTCCGTCGACGTGGTCGCGGACGGCAAAACGCTGTTCCGGCGCCCGGCGCCTGGGCACACGGTCCGGGCACGGGCCGACCAGACTCCGGCCCCGCAGGCCGTGACCCGCATCGCTCTGTCTGCGGACGCCCCCGGAGTAGCGCACCAGGCCGTGGAGGTGGTGCTGCCGCCGCACCGGGACGTACCGCTGGCGCGGGACTTGGGCGTGCTGCGGACCACGGCCGGCCAGGACGGGACCACCGGGGCGCGGCTCGTCGGCGGTGACGGCGGGGAGCCGGGACTGCCGCTGCGCGCGGAGCCGCTGGAGGACGGACGGGTGGCGCTGCTGCCGACCATGCCCGACGCCCTGCCGTTGGAACGGATCGTCGTCGACCCGGCGTCCGGGGACGTGCTGGAGGAGACCGTCGCCGCGCGCCGCGAGGACGGCACGCTACGCGGCGACTACTGGCGGATCGACCACGCCCTAGGCGGGCTGGTGCGGCTCGACGCCGACGGCAACGAGATCGCCCCCGGCCCGTTCGGCCCGGGCGACGCCGACCAGCAGACTCCCGCCCCCGGCACCGACGCCGACGACGCAACGGGCCGCACGCACACCGGGACCCCTGGCTCGGGCGACGCCGACTTCCCGACGCCGGAGCGCACCCTGGTAGCCGACGGCACGTCATCGACGGTCGGGACCCCGGTGGAGCCGCGCCCTGCGCGGCCTGAGGGTGTCCCGACCGAAGGCCCGGACGGCAGCCGCCCGACCGGCGGCACGGACGCCGGCCGCACGCGGGTCTCGGACGACGAGCCCGCCGTCGGGCCCGAGCGGAGCGTCGTCCCCGCGGACGACGACGGGTCTGGGGCGCGGCAGGACACCCCCGAGCAGTCCGCGGCAGACCGGTCCGAGGCCGGCACGTCCCAGGCGGAGCCGCAGAGCTTCCCGGAGTTCCGCGACGTCGAACTGCCCGGCTCCGGCCACGTGCTGCGCTTCGACCGCGCAACGGGGCGGCTGCTGTCCCTCGACCGCCTCGACGACCAGACGGGCGGGCGCTTCAAGGCCAGGCTGATGGACGACGGTGGGCTGCTCGTGCACGGCGAGAGGCTTCCGGGTCGCCCCGTCACGTGGCGGGGCCACGTGCTGCGCTTCGACCGCGCAACGGGGCGGCTGCTGTCCCTCGACCGCCTCGACGACCAAACGGGCGCGCGCTTCAAGGCCAGGCTGATGGACGACGGTGGGCTGCTCGTGCACGGCGAGAGGCTTCCGGGGGGGCCCGTCACGTGGCGTTACACCGCCGACGGGGTGCTGGAGTGGATGGAACGGCCACTACGGCCGCTGGGGTATGGAGGCCTGGGCTCTACGCCGCCTGATACGCCTGGTCGGCGGCGGCTGCGCGTCCTGCGTGCGCACATCGAGTACGCGCCCGATGGCGGTCTCCGAGCCGTCCACCTCGCGCCGCGACCCGACGCAGCGATGTTCGACGCGGAGCCGCTGCAGGGCCCGCTGGCGGAACTGCTGCCCGGCGGCTTCCTCGTGACGGACCTCCGCAACGGCGACCAGTACCACTTCGACGCGCTGGCGCAGGAACAGCCGATGAGGTCCGGCGCGGCGATGATCTCCGCGCCACGCACCGCGGACATCCTGGAGCTCTTCGAAAGCACCCTCCGCGCGGGAGAGCGGGCCCGGACCGAAACGGAGCAGAACGCCGATGCCGAGTCGTCCGCGGAGGTCTCCGCCGACGACGGGTCGGTGGAGTTCCCGGCGGGCATGCGCCGCGTGGATCAACTCGCCGAGCCGGACAAGACGGTGGAACCGGTCGACGTGCGCCGCGCCGTCACCGATGCCGAGGACATCGCCCGCGAGGCCGGTTTCCCGCCTGTCCACGTGCACGAGATGGCGCGTGACCTGCGGCGCGCGGTCTACGAGAACCTGTTGGGCGGTGCCCGCGGCGCGCAGGAGACCGTCCGCGACACCCTCCGCCGGGAACGTGCCGAAGGCGGGGAGCCGGCGGACGGGACCGAGCCGAGGACGGTCGGCGAGTTCGTCGTCCACATCGAAACGTCCGGGCGGGCCGTTGTCCGGCACTCGCCGACCGGACTGGAGTTCGAGATCGACAGGGCCGGCAATCCACGGCGAGAGGAGCGGCTGCTCGTCGGCGTTCCCGACGACATGACCGGACTCAAACTGAGCATCGCCGAGAGGCGCTGGCCGGACGGGAAGCTGCGCAGCAGGACCCACCAGTTGGTCGTGCCCACGGAGCTCACCGACCGTTTCGTCCTCGAGCCCGCCGACCACCCCGCCCGCAGCGACGAGGAAGTCGCGAGGCGCACCGCGGTCACGGTCATGGACGGCGAGACGGACGAAGTGCTTCACCTCGGCGACGACGGAAGCCTCGTGATGCGGGACATACGGCTGCGCCGGGCCGGGTTGGGTCGCCTGCGGTTCGACGCGAGGCAGTCGGAGCCCCAGGTCCTGGACCACCACCGCCGGTTCCGTGCGCGGACGCTCGACGACGGCCTGGTCGCCCTGGAACCGCGCACCGGTTCCTCGGTGCGGCCAATCGTCGTGGTCGACCCCCGGACCGGCGAGGTCCTCCGCGAGACCGTGCGGATGCAGGGCGGGTCCGGCGCGTTCCGCGACATGTACTGGGACATCGACCACACCACGGGCACCGCCGTCCGTATCGACGGTTCCGGCCGCCTCCTGAGCAGGCACCCGTGGCGGGTGCGCACCGACCCGGACGGTCGCATCACCATCTCCAGACCGTTCAGGCGGTACGAGCTCACGCTCGACGAGCAGACCGGCCTGCCCGCGCTGCGTCCCGTGCACGACCCGAGGAACGAGCTGGGCACCGTGGGGGCGCCCCCCACGCGTGAGGTCACCCGGCTGTGGAGGCAGACCCTGCGGGAAGCCGGCGGCTCCCGCCAACCGGACCGGACGCCCGGGGCCGATCTGTCCGGCCACGAGGAGGCACTGGAACTAATCCACCACATCCGCGAGGATCTGGGCCGAGAACCCATCGGCGTCGACCATGCCGAGAGGCTCGTCGCCGGGACCCGGGCAACCTTGCGTCGCCTGGGCATCGATCCGCTCGCGGTGCGCGAGGACGAGCGTAACCTGCGCCTGGTGGCCTACGACCGGCTGCTGAAGACAGCACGTGAGGCCCTGGCCGACCACGTTCAGCGGGCCGAGCGTGGGATCGGCGGGCGCGCGGCCGACGGGTTCACGGTCACCGCCCTGCCCGACGGTCATCACGCCGTCGTGGACTACGGCACAGGTGTTCGACTGGTGTTCGGGCCCGGGGCGCACCGCGAGGAGCACATCGACCTGGTCAGGATCATCCGCGCTGAGCTGGGAGCCGACGACGAGGGCGTCGCAGCGTCGGCCGACCACCACGGTCTTCGGTACCGCGAGGTACCTCTGCGCGACGCGCCCCCGGAGCTGACCGGGCTCAGGGTCGGGGTGAACCACGGCAACGCTCTCGCAGAGTGGGACGGCGACACCTCGTACCGGATCGTTGGCGGAGAAGACGGCCGGTTCACCGTCGGGCGCACCGAGCCGGCGCCGGCCGCCGCACTGCGGGCCGAGTTCGTGGTCACGGACACGCACACCGGAGTCAGGTACCACTTCGGCCCCGAGGGCACGCTCACCTACCGGGACGTGCCGTTGGGGGAGGGCCTCGGCCTGCTGCGGCGGGACCTGGGCACGGCCGACGGCGCGTTGGAGCATGTCGGCGACGGGGCGCAGATCCCCGCGGCGCCGCTGCGGGCGCAGGCCCTGCACGACGGGCGGGTGGCGCTGGTGCCGGCGTCCCCGGACGCGCCGCCGCTGGAGCGCCTGGTGGTGGACGCGGACACCGGCCGGCGGCTGGAGGAGACCGTCGCCGCCCTGGGCGACGACGGCCAGTTCGACGGACAGTACTGGAAGAGCGATCACACCAGGCGTACGCGGGTGCTGATCGACGCGGCCGGCAACGAGGTCTCCGACCCGCTCCCGCTTTCGGATGACGAGCACGATCCGCAGGGCTCGCCGCGGCCTGACTCGCCGCGGCCGGTCACCGCGTCGGACGCGGAGCCGGACGCGCAGACGGACGCCGGTGACGGGGAGCAGGGACAGCGCCACGAGCACGGGGAGCACGAGGACCACGGGCAGCGGGAAGACGAGGGGGATCACGAGGACGCCGGGAATCAGGAGGATCCAGGGCAGCGGCACCAGTCGACCACCCCACCGGGTGAGCACAGTGACCACGGCGACCAGCGTGAGCAGGGCGCGAGCGACGGGGCGGACGTCCCGGCCCACCACCCGGCGCGGACGGTGCGGGACGTGCCGCTGTCCGGCCCGGGGCTCGACGGGCTGGTCCTTCGGTTCGTCGAGGAAACGGTCCCCGGGGGCGAGGCGGGTGCCGCCGGAGTCGAACTGCTGGACCTACTGGGGACCCCGGTCACCGACCGGCAGGTGGAGCTCCGGCAGGACGGCACGGTCGAGATCACCGATCCGTCCACTGGCCTGCATTGGCAGGTCGACGCCGACGGCCGCCGCACGGTCACCGGTCATGTCACCTTCGGCCGCGGCGCCGGTCGCCTGCAGGCGGACCGCTTGCGCATGGTCGAGGACCTGGCCGCCCACGTTGCCCGGGAGGGCCTGGCGGCCTTCCGGGCGAACCGGCCGCTGCCCGGCGTCACCGTCACCGGTCACGCCAATCCCGCTGTCCTCGGGGACCCGGTGCGCAACGGCAGGGAACGCGCCGATGCTGTCGCCCGGGCGTTCACCGAGCGCCTCGCGGCGCACCTGCGGGCGGCGCAGCCGGACGACACGACGCAACCTTTGGAAGTCGGGCACTTCCGCGTGACCACGCAGTCGCGTGGCCCCGAGCTTCCCTCCGGGGTCGGCAACCACGATGGGTCGGCCGCCCGCCGTCGCGCCGTCATCACCGTTGAGTACCCGTCTTACCTGCCGGGGCGCGGCACCGCGCACCCCACCGACCTGGACCGGCTGCACTACCAGCGGGAGGCCGAGCGGTTCGAGCGCGCCCTCGGCGAGTACCTGGTGCGCCACCCCAAGGTGGAGGAGCAGATCGCCCGGTACGTGCGCTTCGCCTGGGAGATCACGCCGCCTGTGGCGCGGGAGGGCTTCGGCAGCGACTCGTCCGCCCAGGTCGGCGGGGTCGGCACGGACCTGGACGCCCTGGCCCGGGTCGTGGAGCACGGCAACGTCCGCGAGCGGATGAGCTTCCTCTACATGGGCATGAGCAACCGAACCCTCGAACGGGCGCTGGACCACCCGGTCGTGAACCCGGAGCTGGTCGTCGGCGAGCGGAAGTGGGGCATCGGCGACCCCGCGGTGCCCGAACCGCACCACCTGACCTACCCGGACATCATCCCGCTGAGCGACGCGGAGCGGGACTTCACGGACGACGGCCAGGACTGGGTGAGCGGTGAGCAAATCCGTGGCCTGAGCTTCATGCCCATGGACGCCGGGACGCGGGCTGACTTCCACCTCGACACGTTCGAGGAGGGGCCGCACCCCCGGGCGCAGCGCACCGGCGCCATCCTCTCCAGCGGCGTCTCGGGCACCATCTACCGCCTGCTGGACTACGCGGAGACGGCCAACCGCGAGTTCGGGGCGAATCTGGACCTGCGGTGGCTGCGCCTCGCCCTGATCGGCACCATGCTGCCCAGTGGCGATCACACCGTCCACGAGATGCTTCAGGGGGCGGCGATCTGGGCCGAGGATCCCAGCCACCCGCAGCGCGCGGAGCTGGGCTTCGAGTACCACGACAACCCGGGCCGCTACCGGCATCTCGCCCCGTTGACGGAGCAGGAGCTGCGCGACCACGTCGCGCCCGGCGGGCTCTTCCCCGACGAACTGGTGCGCGGCACGGCGCCGGCCGCGTACGACCCGGTGGAGGACGCCGCCCGCGCCTTGGCGTGCCGACTGGGGGAGACGTCCGGCCTGCAGGACACCGCCGCCTCGCAGGAGCGGGCGTTCGCCGTCACCGAGACGGACGGCGGTCACGTCGTCGTGCACCTGCCCACCGGTCTGCGCACGGAGTTCACCGGGCCCGGCCACGAACCGACCTACCACGAGACCGTCCCGGCCTACGGGCCGAGGGAGCTGCGGCGGCTGAGGGTGGCCGTCCACCACACCACCGCTGCGTTCGGGCGAGTGAGCAGGAGGTACGAGCTCCTCGGCGGGATGGACCCGGATCACCGGTTCACCCTCGGTGCGGCCCCCGCCGATCTGGCCCGGGAAGGCGGGGCCGGCTTCACGATCCACGACGAGGACACCGGGGTCCGGCTGCACTACGCCGACGACGGCACGGTGCTCGCGAAGGACCAGCCGCTCGGCGCCGGCCTCGGCCTGCTGCGGCAGGACATGCAGCGTCCCCGCCAGACCCCGAGGCTGCTGGACGGTGACGGCACCCCGGTCACGACGTACCGAGTGGAACCGGACGGCTTGGACCGGGTGGCCCTAGTGCCCGCTTCGGTCACCGCGCACCCGCTGGAACACCTCCTCGTCGACACCGGCACGGGTCGGCTGATACACGAGACAGTCGCCCTGCCCGGCGCGGGCGGCCTGCGGTACTGGGCCGTCGACCACACCACCGGGGTAGCCGAGCGCCTGGACGCCGGGGGCGTCCCGCTGCCGGACCCCGGTGACAGGGCCCGCGCGGTGACCGACCCCCACGGCACCCTGCGGCTGTTCGGCGAACCCGACGGCAAGGAGCTCTTCCGCCGCCCGCCCCTGGATGCGGCCCCCGCGAGGGCCGGCGCGGCGGGTGTCCCCGCCGGGACCAGTGCCGGTCGCACGACTCTGGTCGATCTCCTCGCCCAGCCCTTGTCCGGCTTCGAGTCAGAGTCCGACGCGGAGCCGGAGGTTCGAAGCGCCTCCCGGCCCACCGACCGGGAGTCGTGGGACGTACCGGACCAGTCGGAGTCGGCGCCGTCCGGTGACGGGACAGAGGGCGACGGATCGTCCGGGCAGGACCGTGCCCCCGAGCAGGATGCCCAGGGACGTGACGACACGTCCGAGCCGGACGACACGGAGCTCCACGAGCGCGCGGCCAGCATCCTGCGGGAGGGCCGCGAACTGCTCGGGCGCCTCCTCACCGACCGGGAGAGCCCGAGTGACGACGAGCCCGGCGCCGGGGAGAACGCCGACACCGCAGCGGGCGCGGACACGCTCGGCGTGGCCGCACACGGGGCCTTGGAGCCGGACCGCCCGGCCCACGCGGAGCGGCCCGCACTGGCGGACGAGAGGATGCACCTGCCAGGCGGCGCGCTCCCGGAGCCCGGCCACGCGGGGGAGATCTTCCGGCAGTCACTCGCGGAGGCCCGCGCGCAGGAGAGCCCGGCCGCCTCCGCCGCCCGGTCGGTGGACCTGGCCAGCCTGCGGGGCCTGGACGAGCTGAAGAACTTGTTGGACGTGGTGGACCGCACCGACACCCCCCTGGACCCGGAACAGGCCGAGGGAGTCATCGGCGCCGCGCGCGCCGCGCTGCGTGACGCCGGGCCGCTGCTGCCGCCCGAGCTGATCCAACCCGAGGTGCACACGCTGCGCGAGATTGCCCTGGAGTCCGTCCAAAACGAAGCGAAGAGGGCTCTGGCGGCCTACCGTGCCGCGTCGGACGGCGACGGTGACGTCGCCCCGCAGGCCACGCCAGGGTTCGCCATCATCCCGCTATGGGAAGGCCACCACGCCGTCTTCCACGAGGCCACGGATCTCCACCAGGAGTTCGACGCCGACGGCTACCGCGTCGCCCACGACGTCCCGCTGCGTGATGTGCCCGCCGACCTCGCCGGACTACGCGTCAGCTTCCGCGAGACGACCGACGCGGAGGGCGAGTGGCACACCCTGATCGAGATGGTGGGCGACGGCGGAGACGGGCGCTTCGTCGCCCGGAACAGCCGCCTGCGGCCGGACGCACTGGAGCCCCCGCCGGTCAGACCGGCGCGCTTCCAGGTGACCGACACCCTGCTCGGGAACCGCCACCACTTCGCCTCCGACGGCACTCTGCTCCACACGGAGCCTGCCGTCGGAAACGATCACGACTACACCTCGGAATCCGACTGGGACAGCGACGGGGACGGGGACCGCGAGTCCATCGACAACCGGGAGACGCACCCGACGACCGCTGAGCAGTTCGGCGCCGTCGCCGCCGTGCACGTCGTGTTCGACACCGGATCGGCCCGCCTGTCCGCCCGTCGCCTACGGGAGATCGACGAGATTGCGGCCCACACGGCCCGGGAGGCTCTGGCGGCCTTCCACGAGGGCAGGCCGCTGCCCGTCGTGACCATCGACGGGCACGCCACCGGCAGGTTCCTCGGACAGACCAGTTACCGCCGGGCTATCAGCACCGGCTACGCGCGTGCCCGCGCGGTCGCCCGCGAGTTCGACGCGCGCCTGAACGAGCACCTCGAGGCTCTCGGCCGCGACCGCGACGGCGGTCCGCGCGCCGCGGACCTCGCCGTCGTCGTCAGGTCGCGCGGCCGCGAGTACCCGCTCGGCACCCGGCCCGACCGGGAGCCGGACGCCCGCCGCCGCGTCGTCGTCACCGTCGGCCACCCCTCGCCGGACACGGTCCGGCCGCCGCGCCGGTCCGGTGCGGCCCGTACGGAGCAGGAGCAGGAGCAGGAGCAGGAGCAGGACATCAGCACGGAGCCGCCGTGGACGCAGGGCGACGGCGCCGGGCGTCCGCAGTCCGCCGAGCGGTCCGGCCCCGAGGCCCCCTGGTACGTGGATCGGGACGCCCTCGGCGAGGTGACCGTCGTCGGCGCCGAGCCTCTCGACGAGGGCACGGCCCGGCAGTGGGCCAACCGGATCGCGTCCGAGGTGACGCGGCCGCAGGACAGCGAGCGGATGGCCGCGGCCATCCGCGACGGGATCGCCGCGTTGCTGACCGACATGCGGTCACCGGACGGGGCCCACGGCGCGGCCCACGGCGGGGCGGAGCACGGGCAGACCGAAAACGGCGGCCACGGTCGCGACGCCACCGCCGCCTGGGACGAGGCGCTCCAGCGGGGCCGGATGGTGGTCGCGGGCGACCGCCTGGTGTGGCTGCGGCCGGTGCTGCGAGACCTCAGCCACGTTGAGACGCCGAAGTCCGCGGTTCGGGCGTACTCGGTGTCGTTCGCCGGTTTGTCGGGCATCACCAGGAACCAGACGGAGCAGGCCCGTGGCGCCGACATCGCCGCGGTGACGGTGCTGTCGGCCGGACTGGGCACGACCGACAGCGTCCTGCCCGCGGTCCCGCTGCTCGGCTTCGACGCGGCCCGGGCTGAGGGCTCCGAGCTGGCGCGTAGCGTAGTGGCGGGCCGCAAGGGTCTCGTCACCAGCACCAACCGGTTCAAGGCCGCCGGGGTGCACTTCCGGGTTTTCGTCGACGGCGAGGAACGCCCCTACTCCCTCCCCGACCAGGTGCCACATGGGCAGCAGGACACGGGGGAACAGGGCTCGCCGGAACTCGTCGTGCCCGCCCCGGTGGCGGTGGACCTGCCGTCGATGTTCTCCGCCCCCGGCGGCCTGCGCCCGCACACGGCGGCCGAGCCGGAGGGCCCTGGCGTCGGCGAGCCGCGTCCGCACCACGCCCGCGAGGTGATCAACGCCGTCGACCTGACGCCGGTCGTGGCGGATCTCCAGCGGACGCTGTGCGGTGCCGGACTGCCGGCCGAGGCCGTCCGGGAGATCATGAAGAAGGTGCTGCCGCGGCTAAACGAGAAGGGGGCCCGCAACCGGAGCAGGCACCTGCTCGGCAACGGCGTGCAGACGGCGGAGGCGACCGTCTCCCTGGGCGCGCTGCAGCGCTTCAAGGGCTACGCCGTCATCAAGGCCCGCATCGCGGAGCTGCAGTACCTGGGCGACACGGCCTCCGTCCCGATCCGTGAGGACTCCGGAACCGGCATCACCATCAGCCGTACGCAGGCGGACAAGGGCACGGTGTCGGTGGGCATCGCCGTCGGCGGCGGCCACCCCGACGGCATCGTCACCGTCCTGCCCGGAAGCGCCCTGGTGTTCGGGCGCAAGCGGGAGGCCGGGACCTCGCTGGCCGAGACGGCCATGAGCCACACGGTGCTGATCGCCACCAGCGAGCAGGCCCGGTACCGGACGGGGCTGCTGGTGACAGTCGATGTGCGGTCGACCACGCACCCGCACATCCCGCCGGTCGAGCGTGTCGTCGAGGCGGAGATGGGCGTCCCGGGCCGGGAGGCCGCGGACTTCGAGAAGCGGGTGCTGGGCGAGGACGCGCCCCCGCTGCGGCAGACGGCTCAGTCTCTGGACGGCCCCGTGGAGGCTCAGCCGAACGTGCGTCGGCTGCTGGCGCTGGCCGCCTCCCACGGTGTCGGGCTGCCCCAGTCGGCGTACCGCCGGCCGCCGCGGCTGGACGCCCCGCTGCCCGAGCCGCATCCGCTGGAGCCGCTGGGACTGGCGTCCCGCCTCGGTCAGGGCTTCGGCATGCAGATCAACCTGCCGGGCGCGGAGCTGGTGCACGACCAGATCCGCACGGTGCTGTCCGAGATGCACCGGCAACTGTCGGGCGACAGGAAGACCGACTGGTCGGGCGCCGACAGCGACCTGCTCGTCTGGTTCGGACGCCCGTCGCTGGAGGGCGACCTGCCGAGGCTGATGTCCGGCGTCGACAAGCGGATCCGGCTGGGCGGCCGTTACTACGACGTGTCGGTGCGGGCCCGACTGCTGGAGCGCGTCGGCGGCCTGACCGGCCAGGACGCCTACCCGATGATCGTCAACGCGCGGGCCCTGGAGGGCAGCTCGGTGAGCGGCGCCCGGAAGACGTCCTGGAATCTGCATCTTCAGGGCGCCGTCCAGCTCCGCCTGAAGCTGGAGAAGTGGCTGGGTCTCCGATTGGGCGGCTTCGGCGTCTCGGGCAGCGGCGGCAAGGGCACGAAGCACGTGTTCGGCGGCGTGGCCAAGTCCTACCGGCGCACCGAGACCGTCGGCACCGTCGACGAGCACGTCTACAACGTCGTCTACGAGTTGTCCGTGCGCTCGGGCAGCCACCCGCCCGAGCGGTGGTGGATCGACAAGCCCGGCGACGTGGTCGCCCGCGTCGTCGTGCCGCACCAGCACGTGCCCTCGACACCGGTGACCGCGGAGGAGGCACGCGCAGCCGGCGGGGTGACCGAACCGAGCGCGATGCCGGACGACACCCGAACCCGGTTCAACGGCGGCAACGTCGCCGGCGTCCTCCCCGCCTTCCTGGCGGCACCCGGGACGCTCGAGACCGTCGCCCGGATGTACCAGGAGGCCGGTGGGCTGCCCGGCGACTGGCTGGCGGACCGGGCCGGCTGGCCGGCCGAGCTGAAGCGGGCCTTCGCGCCCACGGAACTCGCGTCCCACTTCGCCGCGCTGGTCAGCCCCGGCGGTCACGTGATCGACCTGCCCCGCGGTGCGGACGGCAGCCGCCAGGAGCTGCGGGTGCGCCTCGCGGTCGTCGACCCCCGGCACCTCGCCGCCCACACCAAGGAGTCGGGGGAGGTGGAGATCGAGCAGTACTCGCAGGGCCACACGCAGCACAAGAGCGTGGTCGGGAACGACACGTCGTTCCGCCTGAGGGCGAGTATCGGCCCGCAGTTCTACTTCGGCGGCGGGCACCACAAGGACGACCCGGCGCAGGGCCACGGCGCCCAGGGCGGAGCGCGGGAGCACGGAGGGCAGGAAGACAACGCGCGGGACGAGGCCGTCGGAGAGCGGAAAAACGAGGCGGAGCCGATGAGCGGGTGGCTAACCTTCGCCGGCCGTGCCGCCTGGGAGACGGGCCGCAGCAGTGAGCAGAGCAGCGTCACCGGGCCGGTGGGCGTCAGCCGGGCCACCTACGGCGGGGTGACCCACACCTACCGCGCGGACGCGGTGTTCGAGGTCACCCTGCACCGGCGGAAGAGCCCGGGGCTGGTGGGCCGGGCGGCGGGCCGGCCGCACGGCGAGACCCGCACCACCAGGCTGATGCAGGTCAAGGACGGCCTGGACTTCATCGTCCCCGAACGGCGCGTCCCCGACCTGGGGCTCCCGGCACCGGCCGGTATCGCGCCGAGACAGCCGCACGAGCCGACCGGCCACGTCGACCCGGCCCTGCTGCCCGGCGTGGCCCACGCCGAGGCACTGCACGCCGACGGGGTCTTGGACCGCATGACTAACTGGCTGACGGACAAGGGCCTGCTGGCGGACGCCGGTGACGGCGGGCGGAAGCCGAGCCTGCTACGCCGCGAACTCGACAAGTCCTTCTCCTCCGAAGCTTTGCTCAAGCAGTTCCCGGTGCTGCTCGGCGGCGGCGTCTCACGGTGGCTGACGGTGCCGTCCGCGTTCGGCGACCGATACCTGTGGGTCAGGGTCACCGCGGACGTGGGACGACCGGAGGAGCAGCTCGACCGGCCGGACGTGAGGCTGACTCTGCGCAACCAGGCCCTGCGGCAGAGGGGCGAGTCCACCGCCACCTCCTCCGGACGGGCCGTGGGCGGTCGGGTGCGCGGCGGGATCGGCGGCTCCGCGCTCGGCCACTCCGTACACGGCGGCCATGGGGTCGAGGCCGGGTACCGCCGGGATTCCGAGAGCAGCCACGAGGAGGCCGAGAAGTCGATGGAGATCTACCGGGCCCAGACCCGGGAGGGCTCCGTCGAGTTCCAGCACGAGGCCGCCTTCCACATCGAGATGGGCATCACCCGCGAGATGCCCGCCACTGTCGGCGGTCCTGCGAGCCTGGTGCGCAACGCGGCCCTCGCGGTGGCCGGCTGGACCGGACACCGCAGGGACGCCACGCTGTGGTGGCAGTCGAACAAGCAGTTCGTGCAGCGCTTCCCGGAGCCGGTGTCGACCGGGGGCCGCTTCCCCGCACGTCCGCAGACCGCGTCGGACGGCCCCCTGCCCCTGGTCGGCGTCGACGATCCCGTCCTGCGGAACGACGCCGGCACCGTCCTCGGCGACGTGCGCCTCCTCGTCCCCCGCCACCTGGTGGTCGACGGCCGTCTGCCGGACGCGCCGGCACGGTCGTACGGCGGCGACCCCGTCTGGGAGGAGAGGATGCCGTGGCAGCGGCCCGCCGAGGGCACGCCGCAGCGCGAGCTCCTCGACGCGCTGCTGAAGGACGGTCACCCGTGGGCGTTGCCCGCGGCCGCCGCGGTGCACAAATGGGCCGCGGTGACCGCCGCCCCGTTCAAGGTGGCGGATCTGACGGCGCACGACGCCTCGCGCGTGCCGGGCACCGACCCGAGCGCCTTCGACGGGGCGCGGTACGTGGAGAGCACCCGCGAGAACTGGCTCCGGGCCAACCTCGCGCCGCTGCTGCGGCACGCGTATGACATTCGGCTCCGCGGCGAGAAGATCACCGTCGGCATCGACCTGACCCGGGTCCACGAGATCGGCCCCGACAACCGCGTCCAGTTCAAGGCCCGCCACTACACCCAGACACACGGGTCGCAGGAGGACGCCAAGGCGCGTTCCCGCGGCTGGTACCTGGAGTTCGGCCCGGAGGCGGGCGGCGAGCTCGACACGGGCCCCAAAGACCTGGACCGGGCCCCGTACACGTCCGAGATGGAGGAGAGCCAGGAGCGATCGGGCGAGGCCGAGGACACCGACGAACGGAACCGGGAGGCGACCCGCGGGTTCCTGTACTACAAGGCCGACGTCGACCTGGTCATCGACGGTCGTCAGGGACGCCTGCGCGTCCACGTCCCCGACGGTCTGTACTACATGCTTCCCGCAGAGGCGGACCGCAACGTCGAACCCCCTGCTGACGACGCCGCGGGCCGGCACGAGGAGCCGGGGCAGGAGGCGCCGGAGGGGGCGCACGAAGCCCCGGAGACGACCGTGCTCCGCCGGCGGGTCACGTTCCGGGAGCTGACGGACAGGCGGACCCCGCAGGACAGCCCGACCGGGACCGGCGCCAACTCGCCGGTCCAAGAGGCTGTGGAGCTGGTTGAGGAGTCGGGCGCCGGTACCTCTGCCGACGGGGGAGCCATGCGGCGTACGGAGCAGGCGCCGCCTGTCGAGACGCCCAGGCCGTCCCATGCCGAGCGTCCCTGGTATTTGAACGAGCCGGGCGTGGACGCCGTCGGTGAGATCGCGCTCACTGCCGCCGATCGGTGGGACGAGGCGTTGATCCGGCAGTGGGCGAACAACATCGCGCATGCCGTGGGCCGGGCCGAGGACAGCCCCGCGTTCGAGGCGGGGATCCGTTCGGTGCTGCAGACGTCGCTGCGCGGCGGCCGGGTGCCGGAATCGCTTGCCGGTGAGCACGCCGGCACACCCGAGGCCGAGCGGGACCGGGAGCTGGACCTCTGGGAGGCGGCCCTCCAGCACGGCAGCGTCCACACGATCGACGGCCATGTGGTGTGGCTGCGGCCCGTACTGCGCGAGATGGACCCGGTACCGCCGGGGGAGGCGCCCCCCGTCCAGAAGTACAACCTCAACTGGGGCACCCTGACCACCACGGACGACTCCGAGTGGAAGCAGGGCCTGTCGGCCGACTCGAGCGTGCTGACGACTATCACGACGGTGGCGAAGGCTGTCGCGTCGGTGGTCCCGTCGCCGGTGCTGCATCTGTCGTCGGCCCGCACGGGCGGATCCAAGACGCAGCGTTACGTCTTCTTCGACCGCAAGATCCTCAACCAGCAGAGCACCGCGTTCAGGGCGGGTCTGCACGTCAGGGTGTTCGTCGACGGTGAGGAGCGGCTCCACGACCTGGTGGCCCGCGACCGGTTCACGGTGCAGCTCCCGAAGGCGCTCACCGTCCCGGGTGGTCTGCGGCTGCGTACGCGCCTTGAAGCCGCGGGCGCTGAGCGGTCGGCTCCGGGGCCGCATCGGGCGCACGAAATCATTAACGCGATCGACCTGATTCCGGCGGCGACGCGGTTGGAGAGCGCGTTGCACGCCGCCCGTCTGCCCCCGGAGGGGGTGCGGTGTCTGATGGACCGCACGCTCGCCCTACTGAACGAGCGAGCGGTCATCAACCGCAGCCGGTATCTGCTGAACAACGAGGTGGTGACGGCCCCGGTCACCTTCTCCACCGGCCTGCTGAAGTCGTTCAAGGGTCATGTCGCGTTCCACGCCGAGATCGAGGGTTTGCAGTACCTCGGCGACAGCGCCAAGGTCCCGGTGCGCGAGGACACTGGCGGCTCGGTGAAGACGCAGCGCAGGGTGGGCGGGAAGAGCGGCTTGGGCCTGGGTGGGTGGGTCGCTGCCGGACCTGCGGAGTTCTTCGCCGTCGCCGGGGAGGTCAAGCGTGGTGCGGGTCATGGTCTTGAGGAGGAGACCGGCGTTCACAGGGTGATCCAGGCCTCGGACGATCAGGCGCGCTACCGGGCGTTGATGCGGCTGACCATGGAGGTACGGTCGTCCACGCACGACATCGAGCCCGTCACCGTCATGGTGCCGGCCGAGATCGGGGTTCCGACCCACGAGGCGGCGGACTTCGAGCAGCGCCTGCTGGGCGAGGACGCCTCGCTGCTGCGGCCGCCGGTGACCGACCCGGACGCCGAGCAGACGGCACGGCCGTACGTGCTCGCGCTGCTCGACGAGGCGGCCGAGCACGGCGTCGGCCTGCCGGAGTCGTCGTATCGGCGTCCTGCGCGGCTGGACGCGCCGCCGCCCCAGGCGCACCCGCGCGAGCCTCTCGCGTTGGCGTTGCGTCGTGGCCCGGGCTTCGGTACCGGGGTCGGCCTGCCCGGCGCGGGGCGGGTCGCCAAGGAGATCCGCACCGTGCTGCGCCAGATGCACCACCAGCGGTCGGGCCGCCGCAGGCTCAACTGGTCCAACACGACCGACCGGCAGCTGGCGGCCGTGTTCGGGCGGGCCGCGCTCGAGGGAGACCTGTCGCAGCTGCTGTCGGGCATCGAGCACCCGCTCAGGGTGGGCGGCCGGATCTACCAGGTGTCGGTGTCCGCCCGGCTGCTGGAGCGCGTCGACGGTCTGACCGGTGACGCGGCGCCGTCGAAGTCGATCAACGTACGGGCCGCCCAGGTCGTCACGACCAGCGGGCATCGGGACACCACCTGGCGTCTGCACGCTTTTGTGGGTGCCCGCGACCAGCCTGAGCTGGTGCCGGGGGTGAAGTTCCAGCTCGCGCAGGCGGGCCTGACCGGCGGTTTCGGTGGCGGTGACAAGCACCAGTTCTCCGGCATGGCCAAGTCGATGCAGCGCGCCGAGATGACCGCCAAGGCGGACGAGCACGTCTACAACGTCGTCTACGAGCTGTCCGTGCGCTCCCGAGGCCGTGAGCCGCACACCTGGTGGATCGACGACCCGGGTAGGGTCGTGGCCCAAGTTGCCGTCCCGCACCCGCACGTGCCGCGCGAACCGGTGCCCGCGGCGCTGCTGACCGAGGCGGGCAGGGTCCGGCCGCTGCGCACGTTGCCGAACGGCCCGACGGCGGACTTCCGGGCCAACGGCACGGGTGCGGTGTACCGGTCGTTCATCGCCGCCCCGGAAGTGGCGTGGTCTGCGGCCTTCATGTACGCGTCGGCCAACGGCCACTCGCGGGAATGGCTGTCCGACCGGGGCAACTGGCCCGCGGAACTGAAGAAGGTCTTCTCGCCCACCGAGCTGTCCGCGCACTTCCCCGCGCTGACCAGCCCGGAGGGGCGGCTCGTCGACCTGCCCGACGGTCCCGACGGGTGGCACCAGGCGCTGCGGCTGAAGGTCGTCGCCTCGCGGCCGCACCATGTGGCGACCCCCGTCCCGGGCCGGGGTGAGAAGTTCGAGCTGTGGCAGAACACTGGCGCCTCCGCCAAGTACGGGCACACCGACGCGACCACCGCCACCCTCGGGCTGGCCGGCTATATCGGGCCGATGTTCGCGTTCGGTCCGAACGGTGAGGAGGAGAACGGCCACCCGCTGACCGGGCAGTTGCTGGCCATCGTCGGCCTGTCGTACGAGCACGAGTGGGAGACCGAGAAGGGCACCGAGGCCGGTCCCATTGGCATCACCCGCGGTACCTACAGCGGTCCGATGCACACCTACCGCGCCGACGCGGTGTTCGAGGCGACTTTGGAGCGGTGGCGTAGCCCCGGTCGCACGGATCTGGTGACCGGTCGCACGTCCGGCACGAGCGCCGACACCCGGGTGTTGGAGGTCAAACACGGCCTGGAGTTCGTGGTGCCGCAGCGCCGGATCTTCGATTTCGGACTGCCGGTGCCCGAGGGTGTCGCACCGGCCGAGCCGAAGGCGCCGGAGGGCCACATCGACCTGGCGCTGCTGGCGGCGGGTACTCACCCCGAGGTGTTGCACGCTCCCGGCGTGCTGAAGAAGATCAAGGACTGGCTGACCGAGCAGGACGTGCTGAAGCCCGGACCGGACGGCACCGGTCACCGCAACAGTCTGCTGCTGCGGGAGCTGGAGGCCTCCTTCTCCAACCATGCTCTGCTCAACCAGTTCACTATGTTGAACACCACGGGAGTGGTGCGTTGGCTGCCGATCGCCTCGGCGTTCGGCTCGACCAGGTACCTGTGGGTGAAGGTCACCGCGCGGACGCTGGAGCCGATGTCCCAGATGGACCGGCCCGAGATGACGGTGATGCTGCGCGCCAAGGCGGTCACTGAGCAGAACACGGCCAGGTCGCGGTCGTCGGAGGTCGAGGGCGGCATCGAGCTGTACGGCCGGGTCGGCGCCTTCGTGCACGAAGGCGTGGGAGTCGTCGGCGGGTACCACCAGGGGTCGGGGACGTCCCGGGAGACGACCGACTCGCACATCGACATCTACTGGGGCCAGACCAAGACCCCGTCCGTGGAACTTCAGCTGCGGCAGCGGTTCACGGTGCGGATGGGCATCACACGGCAGCAACCCGAGCTGTTCAGCGCGCCCGCCCGTGCCGCGAAGGGGATCTCCCTGGCCGTGGCCGACCTGACCGGGCACCGCCGTAACGCGGAGGTCTGGTGGCAGGAGCACACCCCGTTCATCAGCCACTTCCCCCAGCTGCCGGAGGACGGCGTCGTCGATGGTGACGTCCGGGTCCTGGTTCCCAAGCATCTGATCGTTCCCGGTCCGCCGCCTGCGCAGGGCTTCCCGCGCTCGCACGGCACCGATCCGGTGTGGGAGTCCGGCGAGCGGCAACCGGACCGCGAGTTGGTGGATCTGTTGGCCCGGCACGGGCACCCGTGGGCGCTGCCCGCGGCCACCGTCGTCAACACCTGGGCGGCGCTGCCCGCGGCGCCGACCAAGGCCCGTCCCGGCCTGGGCACGCCGGAGCGTTGGCGCGCGGACGTCACGACGGTCGGCGGCATGCTCTACGAGCACTTCACCAACGAGGTGCTCATGCGGCTGAACATGGAACGGCTGCTGCGGCACGGGTACGAGGTGCCGGTGGGCAAGGAGAAGGTAACCGTCGGCCTGCGGATCACCCGGCTGGAGCCGCTGTCGGCGCCCGACACCGAACTGCTGTCACGCCACTACAACCAGAACCGGGAGAGCGAGGAGAACCTGCGAGGCGGAAGCCGCGGCTTCTTCCTCGAGTTCGGGCCCGAGGGCGGCGGGGACCTCTCGAACGAGCTCAAGCAGCAGGGCCTCCTCCTCTTCGAGTTCGCCTCCGAGACCTCCCACGAGCGGGCCGCTGAGTCCGAGGAGATCCTGGAACGCAACACCGTCAGCGTCCGTCCGTACCGCTACTACAAGGCTGACGTCGACGTGGTGATCTCCGGCCGCCACGGCCGGCTGGGCGTGAAGGCTGACAGCGGCCTGTACGTCATGCTGCCCACCGCGGTTGTCGACTCGCCCGTCCTGCACCGGGTCCTGGCCATCCAGGACCACGCAGACACCCCCGCGCCCACCATCGACACCGACACGCCCGCCGTCTCCGACCGGCCGGACATCGCCGACACCGGCCGGACCGCCGACACCGACGGGACCGCCGACACCGGCAGGAACGACGCGGCTGCCCTCGAACCGTCCGGTCAGGACACGTCCGAGCAGCCGCGCGGCCCGTGGTACATGGACCCCGGCGGCGCCCTCGGCCACATGTCGGTCGTGCGAGTGGACAACCTCGAGGAGGAACCGGCGCGGCGGTATGCGGACGAGATCGCGTCCGCGGTGACCGACGGTGGTCGCGATCCCGAACTCGCGGCGGCGGTCCGTGAGGGCGTACGCCACCTGCTGACGGGGCGGGAGGCCCCGGGGATGGACCCCGGCCTGGGGGTGCCGCACAGCGGCAACGCACCGGGATCCGCCACCCCGGCGGAGCTGAACGCCACGTTCTGGGAGCACGCGCTGCACCGCGGCCACACGGTGGTCGCCGGGGACCGCCTGGTGTGGCTCCGCCCGCTCCTGCGGGGAGCTGTTCCGGCACCGCAAGAGCGGGGACCCGCGCAGCGCGACTACTACATGAACGTGGGCATGCTGTCGTCCGGAGCCGAAGCTGGCCGGGCGACGTCGCTTGGCGCCGACTCGTTGCTGCTCGGCGCGGTCACGCTGTCGGCCCGGGTGGGCGGGACGTTGATGCCGGGCCTGCCCATGTTCGGCGCGACGTCGTCGCGGTCGCACGCGACCGACTGGAAACGCGACTTCGCGGGGCGTCGCGAGGTCACCCTGGGCGGGAAGGCCCGGTTCCGCGCGGACCTGCACGTCCTGGTCTTCGTGGACGGCGTCGAACGTCCGCACGATGTGATCGTGCCGCGGCGAGTCGGCGTCGACGTGCCCGAACACGTCACCGCGCCGACCGGACCCCGCCCCGGCACGGTCACTCCGCCGCCGGCTGAGGAGCGCCGGCCCACCGGACGACAACTGCCCCGGGGGGCCAGGGAGGTCGTCAACGCGGTCGACCTCGTCCCGGTCGTGGCCGGCCTGCAACGGCGGCTGCGGGAGATCGGCCTGCCGGGCGACAGCGTGCGGCGGGTCATGTCCGCCGTGCTGCCCGTGCTGAACGAGAAGGAGTTGATCTACCGCAGCCGCTACCTGCTCAGCAACGGCGTGGTCACGGACGGGGTCTCGGTCCCGGCGGGAACAGGTCGGACGTTCCGGGGGCATGTCGCCGTCCGCGCCGAGATCGAGCGTCTGCAGTACGTCGGGGACGCTCCCGCTGGCCTCCGCGACATCACCTTCAGCTGTATGACGACCGGCCGGAGCCACGGAGGTGGCAGCGAGGCTTCCGCCGGCGTCCTGCTCGGCGCGATCCTGTTGCCCGCCGAGGCCTCCGTCCTCCAGGGCGGCAAGGTGGACTTCATCAGTCCCGCGCTGAGCTTCGTGGGCCGGGTGTCGCGGGGCGCGACCCACGGACTGTCCGAGCAGACCGCGCTGCACACCATCGTGAACACGACGGACACACAGGCCCGCTACCGGGCGCTGCTCCGGGTGACGGCGGAGGTGCGGTCGTCGACGCACCACGAGGTCCGGAAGGTGGTGGAGCGAACCGAGTCGGAGATCGTCGTGCCGGACCGGGAGGCCGCCGAGTTCGAGCGGAGCCTGCTGGGCGAGGACGGACCGAGGCTACGGCAGACGGCGCTGTCGCTCGAAGAACCGGTGGAGTCGCGTCCGTATGTCCGGGCGCTGTTGGCGGAGGCGAACCTGCCGCTGAGTCCGGCGTCCTACGAGCGGCCCGCGTCCCGCCTCGACGCGCCCCTGCCGCCGCCGCACGAGCGGGAGCCGCTGGCTCTGGCCGCCCGGCGCGGGCAGAACTTCGGGCAGGCGACGGCGCTGCCCGGGGGGTGGCTGGTGCACGACCAGATACGCGGCCGACTGGCCGACCTGCTCGGGAACCAGTCCTTGGACGCGGAGACGGACCGCGACCTTCTCCGCTGGTTCGGACGCCCGGCGCTGGAGGCCGACCTGCCCCAACTGGTCGTCGGCCTGCACCACACCGTGAAGATCGGGCAGCGCTCATTCCACGTGTCCGTCACCGCGCACGTCAGGGAGCGCGTCGGCGGCCTGACCGGCGACGACGCCTACCCGCTGACGGTCAACGCCCGGGCACAGCAGGTCGTCACGGTCAGCGGCGGGCGCAGCACGGGCTGGGGCGTGAGCGCCCAGGCCGCGGCGATGCTCGAGGCGCGCGCCGCGGACCGAGCGGACGTCCGTGTCGGCGGTATTGTCCTGTCCGGCGGCCACAACCGCGCCGTCCAGCACACGTTCACCGGCCAGGCCAAGTTCAGCCAGCACACCGAGACGTCCGGCCTGGCCGACGAGCACGTGTACGACGTTGTCTACGAGGTCGCGGTGCGGCCCGACCGCGGCTCGACGGAGCGGTGGTGGATCCACCGGCCCTCGGGCGAGCTCGTGGCACGCGTTCTCGTACCGCACCAGTACGTCCCGCAGCGGCCGCTGACGAAGCACGAGGTGGCGACGGCCGGCCACACCGTGTCGCTGGATCGGGCACCGGAAAGCCCGGCGGTTGCCTTCCGGTACAACGGCGCTGCGGCCGTCTCCCGGACGTTCCTGGCGGCGCCGCTCCTGCCGAACGAGGTCGCGAAGATGTACCAGGCGGCCAACGGCCTTCCGGAAGGCTGGCACGAGGACCGGGCGAACTGGCCGACGGGACTGCGGGACTTCGCCTCACCCACCGAGCTGGCCGTGCACTTCAACGCGTTGACCAGCGGCACGGGCCGGATCGTGGAGCTGCCGGACAGCCCGGACGGGCGGCGGCAGGCACTGCGCGTCCGGATGACCGTGCACGACCCGCGCCACGTGGCGGTCCACGAGGGCGAGAACAGGATCCTCCTGCGGCAGAACTCCCGCGGCACCACCAGGCACCGGCGCGGCGAGTTGTCCGGCAGCCGGGTGGGCATCGGCGGCGCGCTCGGCCCTCATGTCGTCGTAGGGCACCTCGACGACGGGAAGGCCCCGATCAAGCTCCTGGTCCGCGGCCGCGCGGCGTTCCAGTGGGGCACGAACAGCGGCACCGCCGCTGAAACGAGCCTCGCCGGAAGCTCCCGGACCGTCTACTCCGGTGTCGCGCACATGTACCGCGCCGACCCCGTGTTCGAGGTGACGCTGCATCAGTGGAGGAGTGGAAGCCTGTTCCACCCGCGCGGCGGAATGGTGCGTCACACCCGGCACCTGCGCGTGCAGCACGGACTGGAGTTCGTGGTTCCCGAACGGCGGGTCCTGGATCTGGGGTTGCCGGCGCCGGAAGGACGGAGCCTGGCCGAGCCGCACCCGCCTGAGCGGTTCGTGGACCCGTCGCTGCTGCCGGTGGTGGCCCATCCGGAGGTGCTCCACGCGGACGGCGTCCTGCGGAACGTGACGCGGTGGCTCGGCGAGCAGGGGCTGCTGCGCGGCGGCTCGGACGGGACGGCGGAGCACCGGCCCAACCTGCTGCTGCGGGAGCTGGAGAGCTCGTTCTCCTCCGAGGCGCTGCTCAGCCAGTTCAGGCTGCTGATGTCCTCGGGCGTGACCCGGTGGCTGCCGCTGCCGTCGGCGTTCGGCGTCACCCGGCACCTGCGGGTGAAGGTCGTGGGCGAGATCGGCCCCGCGACCGCGCAGCTCAGCCGCCCTGAGGTACGGCTGGAGACACGGGATGAGTCCGCGCTGCGGACTTCGAGGAGCAGGAGCAAGACCCGGTCGACAACGCTGGGAGGCGGCGTCCGCGCCACGTTCGGTGCCGACCGGTTCGAAGCCGTCGAAGCGGGCGGCGGATACAACCGCGGCACCGCCAAGAGCTTCAGCCAACTCGACCGGACGCGGGACATCTACCGGACCGCGACCGACGGCGCGGAGGAGTTCACGCACCAGGTGACGTATCGGGTCGAGATGGGCATCGCCGCCCAGATGCCGGAGGCGCTGCGCACACCCGCCCGAACGGTCCGGTGGGCCGGGTTGGGCGTGGCCGACCTGGTCGGACACCGCCGTAGCGCCGAGCGGTGGCTGAGCCGGCACCAGCCGTTTCTGCGGCAGTTCCCGGCTCCCGGACGCCCCGAGGACGGGCTCGTGCACGGTGAAGCGCGTCTGCTCGTGCCCGCCCATCTGGCGGTCCACGACGCCCCATTGCCGCAGCCGGGGCGCGCACACGGCACCCCGGTGGCCTGGGAGGCCGACGACCGTTCGTCGGCCGCCGCGCGGCCGGAGCCGTCGGCGGAGCAGCGGTTCGTGAACCGTCTGACGGAAGAAGGCCATCCGTGGGCGCTGCCGGCCGCCGACGCGGTCCGCAGGTGGGCCGCGCTGACTACCGACCGTGACGCGCGGCGGCTCGACCTGAGAGCCGATCGCGTATGGGAGAAGCCGGGGCTGGAGCCGACCTGGGTGAAGGGCGACCGCTACGAGGCGTTCACCAGCGAACCCCTGCTCCGGTTCAACCTGCCCGCACTGCTGCGTCACCAGTACCAGGTGCCGGTGGGTGGGCACAGCGTCACCGTCGGGATAGAGGCGACCCGGGTGGAGCGCATCGCCGTCGAACCGGGCCCCGGGACAACCGCGCGCCGCTACGCCTTCGACTTCGTGACCGGCGGCGACAGCACCAGCGAGTCGCGAGGCTGGTTGGGGACCGCCGAGCCGATCGGCGGCGCGAACCTCGACCACGTCGGGAACCGCGCGCTCAGCGAATGGGGAGACACCGAGTACGGGTCGAGCCGCGACGTGGGCCGGGCCGGCGAGACGCAGTGGGGGCCGCTCCTGATCGGCCCCCGCCCGGCCCCTGAACCCGCGGGGCTCGACGAGGCCGCGGACGCCCCCGCGGGCGACCGGCCCGGAGTCGGCTACCTGGGCTACTACAGGGCGGACGTGGACCTGCTGCTCACCGGGCCGCGCGGCCGGCTGCGCGTGCACGTGCCCGACGGCCTGTACTTCATGCTCCCGACCGACAGGGATTTGCCCGAGCTGCTCGCAGGTGGGACCTCGGACGACACGGCGCGCTCGCCGGGCACGGACCGGCCGCCGGCGCTCGACCATTCGGCCGGTGCGGACGACGGGGCCCGACCCGCCGGCGCGGACGGCGCGCCGCCGGCGGCCCTGCCCGCACAGGAATCCGCTCGCCACGACGACGGGTCGGCGGGTTCGCCGAGCGAGGCCCCCGAGCCAGATGCGCGTCCGTCGCAGCCCGAAGTCCCGCCGCGGTTGTTCGTCGCGGAGGGGCGGGGTGCGCCGGGTGGCGAGAAGTTCCCGCGGCGGACGCCGAGGCCGTGGCGGCAACGGCTGGGGGCGATCCCGGAGGGCATGCACGCACCGGAGTTCCGGGTGCCTCCGCTGTCCCCGGAGATCGCCCTCCGCGAGCTCAACGACGAACCCGCGCACCCGAGGTTCGTGGACTCGCGGGGCGATGGCGTCCCCGGCTGGACGTGGCAGGCCCGCCCGGGTGGTGGACACACGGCCATGAACACGGCCGGCGACGTGCGGTGGCACTTCGGTGAGGACCTGGTGGCGCAGGCGCACGATGTGCGCCTGGTCGGGACGGAACACTTCCTGCGGTATACCGCTGGCGAGGACGGGCCCGAGCTGTCCGTCGTGGCGGCGGACGGACACGAGGTGCGCGAGGACCGGGACGAAGCCGGGGTGCTCACCGAGGTGTCGGTCCGTGGTCCAGACGGCCGGGAATGGCTGTTCGACGCCGCCGGAGCCCCGCGGGGCGTCGAGGTGACGCTGGCGGGCGAGGGGTTGGGCGACCACTCCGGGCTCGCCGGCGTGCGGGTCCGGGCGACCGATGTCCGCGTCTCCGACAGCGCGCCCGCCGGCCGAACCGTGGACCTGTCCGGGGACCCGATGACCGTGGCGTCGTACGACGTCCGGGTGGAGACGGACCCATCACACGGCGAGGTGTTCGTCCTCACCGACCATGCGGTCACCGGTGACGTACTGCGTTTCCGCGCCGACGGCACGCTGCTGTCGGTGCGCCGGGCTTACCGGCCGGCGTCCCCCACGACGTGGCTGATCCGGGCGCTGACCAGGCTTCTCCCAGGCACGACGCCGCGGGGGGAGCCGGAGAACCGGCTGGGCACCGTGGGCGTGGAGTACGACCCGGAACTGGCTCGCATCTTCGAGGAGACGCTTCCCAAGGCGTCCCGGACCACCCCGGTCGACAGCCCCGAGCTCCATCCCTCTCTCGCGTCGCTGATCACGCGGGACGCGACGGGTTTCCTGGCCGGCGCCGGGATCGACGCGCACGCGATGGGCGACGCGCTGGCGGACCTGCGCACGGAGGCGCACCAGCAGCTGTGGGCGGACGCGCGGTGGGCCTGGGAGAGGGCCGGGACTGTGGCGGATCCGGCGGGCCGTACCGTGGGCGGATTCAGGGTGCACCCCGCGACGCCGGACGGTGTCCCGCTGGTCCACGAGGCCACCGGGCTGCGGACGGTGTTCGGACCCGACGGCGAGGTGTGCTCGCACGAGGTGTTCCTGCACGAGGTGCCGGCGGAGCTGCGGGGGCTGAAGGTCCGGGTCGCGTACGAGGCCGACGGGACGTTCCGGGCCTTCGAGGCGGTGGGTGACGGGTGGCCCGAGGGCTCCTACATCGAGCCGGCGCCGTGGGAACCGGGGGAGACCCCCGATCCTCGTCGTGCGTTCGTCGTCCGGTTCCTGAACGCCGACGTCGAGTACGTCGTCGGTCGCGAGGGAACGTTCACCGAAGACGTGGCATCGTCGGACCGCGTCGCCGGCAACCTGACCAGGCTCCCCGATCCGTCCGGTGCGCGGGTGCCCGCGGAATCGCCGACGAGGGACGGTGCGTCGCACCCGGACGGCGCGCGCGAGGAGCCATCCCCCCCTCTCGACGGGTCGGATGAAGAAGGGGCGGCGGGGCGGTCACGTGTCCTCCTGCGGGTGTCCACCGACGAGGCTACCCGGCAGGAGGACCGTTCCGGGCAGGACTCCACGCAGGATCCGGACGACGGGGATGGGGACGACGGCGGGACGTCCGTCACTCCGCCGCCCCAGCCCGGTGACGGGCAGCCCGGCGGCGGCCGCACAGAGGATCCCGGCGACACGCAGGACGACTCGTCGGCCGACACGTCGGCGGACGCGCGCACGGCGTCCGCGGACGGGGCGGGGGTCCGCGCCGCCGATTCCGGCTCGAAGACCGACCCGGTGCGCGGCCCGTCACTCGACCCGGCGGAACTGCGGGCGCGGCAGCAGCACAACGACCTGCTGGGCCTGCACGAGCTGGCGCACTTCGTCGGCCTGCCGGACACCTACTTCGACCCGGAGTCAGTCTTCCGCGACACCCCTGGGAAGTCCACCGACACCGGCATTATGGCCGGCCTCAGCACGGCCCCGGACACTGGTGTGCCCAGGCGCTACCTGGAGATCATCGAGGATGTCACCGACTCCGGCCCCGTCGTGCTGGACCACCCCCTGCCGATGTCCGATTCGGTGGACCGCAGGGAGGTGTTCGAGGCGGTCCTCGCCGAGGCGCTGGCAGTGGTCGACGGGCTCCGGCCGGGTGAGCGGTCTGATACGTCGGGTGTCCGTGAGCTCGGGGACCGGATCGAAGAAGACTTCGAGACGTACCTCCTGGAGAAGGACTCCGGCAACCTCTCGGTGGGGCGGGTCAAGGAGATCGCGCCAGAACTGGGCGAGAAGCTGGAGCGGGCGGGCCTTTCCCGGAACCTGTTCCACTCGGATGTCGTGGACGCGATGGCTCGGGGCTGGAAGGAACTTGTTCGTGGGGCGAAGAGTGCCCTGACGACCTATCGGGGGCTGCCGGAGGCGGAGCGGATCCCGGTCGTCACCGAGGTAAGCGCGAGGCCGTCCGCACATATCGTGCAAATCGGTGACTACGCCGTCACCCCCACTCCGCGCGAGGTGCCGGGCCAGGGTATCTTCCAGGTCACGCACATCCCCACGGGGTTGCGCTGGGGCTTCAGCGGCGGCGCGACGGAGGCCTACCACGACGTCTTCCTCGGCAGTGTGGCCCGCGACATTCCCGCCGAACTGGAGGGAACCAAGGTCAGGTTCACCGGCGGTACCGTCGATTTCGCCGACGATTCCCAGGTCGCCGACCGGTTCAGCGTGACCACGGAGCTGCCCGAGGGGGTGGACGCCGCCTTCGGCATCGCCGACGGGACACGTACGACGTGGTACTTCACCGCGGAGGGTGTCTACAACGGCCGGTTGGTCCGGCTCTCCGACGGGATCGGATCACTGCACTTCAAGGTGGGACCGCCCGAGACCACCGTGCCGGCTTTCGTCGATGCCGCGGGCCACCACCAAGACACCGTGAGTGCCCGCCTGCTCGGGTCCGGTCGTCTCGCTCTGCGGCGGGAGGTGCCGGGCAGCCTGCCGCTGGAGGACAGGGTCTACCACGTGCACGGCACTCTTCAGGAGACGACTGTCTCCATCCGCCGGCGGGCAGGCGTCCCGACCGGCGAGTACTGGCGGATCGACCACACGACCGGCACTGCTATCCGCATCGGCGCGGCTGGTACCCGGGCGGCCGGATCGCACAGCCTCGCGACGGCCGATACGTCTCCCACCGGAGCGCTGCGCCTGACCAGCTTCGATCAGCCTCATGTCGTCCTCTTCGAGCAGGAGCAGCTGGGCGGCGGACACGTCTTGCAGGTAGACCGGAACGCCATCGGGAAGCTTCGCTGGACCGAGTTCGACGTGGCCGGGAACCAGGTCGCGCACGGGAGGCGCACTTGGGACGCCAGGACGCGGACCTTCCACGACAGGCGCAGCAGCCGCTTGCCGTGGATGAACCTCCTCGCCGTGCGGACCTACCATCCGACGGCCGACGGCGGTGTCGTCCGGGCGCAGCAGGGCGCCGACGGCATCTGGACCTGGACCCGTTTTGACGCCGACGGCGCCGTGCTGCGGTCCGGTACGCGGCGCTGGAACTGGATCCGTTCCGGCTACAAGGACCTCTACGTCGATCCCGATACGGGTCGGGAGGCCGTTGCCGGGCGCAGCCATCAGTCGTGGCCCTTCCCCGTGGGGACCGTGGCGCGGTCCGGCCTCTTGGCCGACGCCTGCGCCGAGCGGCACGTGCCTGAACAGGCTGGCGAGCATGTCATGTCGCCGGACACGTCGGAGCGGCCTTTGCCCGGGACCCAAAGCCCGCGAAGCTCCGAGGCACGCTTCGAGGACGACGCCCCGATGTACACGCTCTTTTCGTCGCGTCCCCTGCACGAGCGGGGCGGCGACACTGAAACAACCCACTCCCCGTCGCCCGCGCAGGAGGGGATCGATCGTGGAAACCCCGTCGGTGGACGGCCCGCCCAGCACAAGTTCCTGATCGCGCCGTGGCAGTTGATCAGCGACCCGAGCTGGGTCGCGGAGTACGATCCGAAGCTGGAGCGGCACTTCAGTCGCATCCTCGACAAAGCCAGACAGTCGAACCAGGCCTTCCCGCGGACCGCTCCCTCGGCCGACGTCCCGAGCGTGAGTATGAACCCCGCTGCCGGTCCCATGGAGGTCATCCACCGCGCGGCCGGCTTCGATGAGGGGCAGGATTCGCGCCCGCAGAACATCGCCGACGTCCTCCGGCTCACCGAGGAGACCGCAGCAAGGTTCCGGCAGTTCGATTTGCCCGCGGACATGATGGACGCCGATCTGGCGACCGTCCGGGCCGACGCCTACCAGAACCTGCTCGACGCCGCCCAGTGGGCCCTGGGTGCACACCTCGGCTCGGGCAGTCCGGACAGCGGCTCCCGCATCGGCGAGTTCATCATCATGCCGGGCGACGCCGACGGCCACGTGGTCGTCCATGAACCCACCGGTCTGCGGTTCGAGTACGACGCCGACGGCGATCTCGTGTACCAGGAGAGCGTCCCCGCGGGCCAGCCCGCGGGGCTGAAGGTCGGCATCCGCGAGGACTACGACAACATGGTGACGACGCACGAACTGGTCGGTCCTGAGGAGGTCATCGACGGCCGCACCGTCAGCAACGCCGAGGCCGTCGACGCGAAGGGGCACGTGACAGTCGACGTAGACGGGGCGGCATATGTCATCACTGAGCGTCATGGCTTGTCGGTGCGTTACCTCCTGGACGGCTCCCCGCTCGGCCGTACGGACGCCTCCACTCCCCGCGAAGCGGACATTCTCGCGGAGGACCCATCCGGCCTCCGCCACCTGACGGCGAGCGGAGTCGACCCCCTGACGTTCGACAGTGCCGGCGAGGCTCTGCTGGAGGGCGATCCAGCGGACTACGCGGGCGCACCGGACCGGGACGCCCAGGCCGTCACGGAGGCCAGGGCCCTGGCCGCGGAGCGGGGCGTGAGCGCGTCGCGGCCGGGGCTGCGGGACGGAGCCGTCGACACCTCGGCCCCCTCGCGGACGCCTCGCAACGCGCCCGATGTCACGTCGGCTTCAGATGCCGGGAAGCGCGCGGGCACGAGCCGCGGCGCAGCGCGGCTGGAGCCCATCGCCGCTCACCAGGACATCGCGTTGCCCGGCACCGGGCACGTCATCCGGGCGGACGCCGAGTCGGGACAGCTGCTGTCCGTGCTGTCCGGCGGGAACGAGGACGGTACCGACGTCCGGGTCGAGCCGGCGGAGGACGGCGCCCTGCTGGTGCACGTCGACGGCCTGGCCGACGGCCCGGTGACGTGGCGCTACGACGTCGACCGGGACCTGGAGTCGGTGGAGCGGTCGCTGACCGTGAACCGGGGCAACCCGCTCGGTGGTCAGCGCGTGCGTCTGCGGTTCGCACCGGACGGCGGTCTGCGCGAGGTCCAGCTCGTACCGCAGGCCGGCGGGGCGGAGCTGGACGCCGACGTGTTGCGGGGCGAGGCGGCCACGCTGCTGCCCGGTGGATTCCGGGTGACCGATCCGCACACCTTGGTGGACTACTACTTCGACCAGGCGGCACAGCAGATGCAGGTCACCCGGCACATCCCCTTCAATGGGGGATCGCGCAGCCTGACCGCCGACGCCCTGCGGGCCGTCGAGGCGCTTGCCGCGAGCACGGCCCGGGAGGGCTTGGCGGCCTCCGAGCAGGGCCTGCCGCTGCCCGTGGTGTCGATCAGCGGTCACGGCAACGGCACCCTGCTCGGGCGGCCCGACTACGGGCGGGCCGTGGAGCGAGGCCAGGAGCGGGCCGATGCGGTAGCCGACGCCTTCACCGAAAGCCTGCGCAGGCACCTGAGCGCCTCGCGGGAGCCGCAGGAGATGGTGCGTCCGGCGGCGGATCCGGTGCTCGCGGAGCAGTGGGAGCACCGGCGCGCTGAGGCGCCGGCCGCCCAGCTGGCGACCGAGCGGTTCGACCCGATGCGGGGGAAGCCGCTCACGGGCGGCTGGCTCCCCGGGCGCAGGACCAGGATCCGCGCGCACATCCGGCGGATCCAGGCCGAGGACGGCCGCTGGGTACGCGACATGACGCTGCACCTGTCGGTGCGCCTTGGTGAGGGCTTCACGGCGCGGCAGCTGCTGGAGTTCGAGGGCCGCTGGCGCGCAGCGCTGGACGGCTACTTCAACACCGGCCTGCTACTGCCGCGATCGGGCGACCAGTTGCACATCGGGCTGCAGTTGACGCCCGTCCCCGACGGCCGGGAGGCCGTCGAGCTGAGCATGACGTCCGACCCCGGGCGATCGGACCAGCTGAACTTCCGGCTGCGCGCCGAGGACCCGTCACTCGACCCGGCGGAGCTGCGGGCGCGCCAGCAACGAAACGACCTGCTGGGCCTGCACGAGCTGGCGCACTTCGTCGGCCTGCCGGACACCTACTTCGACCCGGAGTCAGTCTTCCGCAGCACGCCAGGCAAGGCCACCGACACAGGCTTCATGGCCAGCTTCACCACGGGTGGGGGCACCGGTGTGCCCAGGCGCTACCTGGAGATCATCGAGGACACCATCGACTCCGGCCCCGTCGTGCGGGACCACGCCCTGCTGACGTTCCACCCGGCCCGGCCCGAGGCGTTCATGGCGGTCCTCGCGGAGGCGCTCTGCGCGGTCGATTCGGTCCGGTCGGCGGAAAGTGACAAGCGTACCGATCTGCGCGATATCGATCAACTCATGGGTCTCATCGAAGAAGAGTTCGATAAATACTTCCCGAAGCAGGGCATCGATGTCCCCCCAGTGGCGCGGGTCGAGGACGTCGCACCCGCGCTCCGGGACGCTCTGGAGCGGGTGGGCATGTCCCGGAATCTGATACACCCGAACGTCGTGGATGCGATGGCCAAGGGCCGCAAGGCGCTTCGCATTCAGGCAGTCCGTGCCCTGAACAAGTACCTGGCCCTGCCTCTGGCCGAGCGGCTCCCGGCTCTCACCGAGGAGGTTCCCTCACTGTCCGCGCGCACGGTGACGATCGGCGAGCACGCCGTCGTCGCCCTTCCGGGTGGGGCGGTGGACGGGGGCGTCTACCGGGTCACGCACGTCCCGACGGGGCTGCGCTGGGGCTTCGGCGGCCGGCGGAACGAGACCTACCGCGAGGTCTTCCTCGGCAGTGTGGCCCGTGACATCCCAGCGGAACTGGAAGGGGTCAGGGTCGGGTTCGCCGACGGCACCACAGCCTTCGCCGACGCTTCCCAGGCCCCCGGCCGGTTCAGCCTCACCATGGAGATTCCCGAGGATGTGGAGGCCGCCTTCGGTATCGCCGACGGGGCCGGTACGACGTGGTACTTCACCTCGGAGGGCGTCTACAACGGCCGGACGGTCCGGCTTCCCGACGGGGCTGGGTCACTGCACTTCAGGGTGGGGTCGCTCGAGGCCGACGTGCCGGACACCCAGCGCTCGCACGAGCCCGGTGGGCCGGAGTCGGTGTCCGGTGCGCAACCGGTCATTGAGGCGGAGAGCGGCCTGGACGAGCGGCAGCAGGAGCAGCCTTCGGTTCAGGTGCCGGTTACCGGCGATGACGTACGGTCGGTGGGCGGCCGTCCGACGGCGGGGTTGTTCTCGCGGCACATCGTCTTCGGTCGCGGGTCGAGTCGGCTGTCCGCCGACGCCCTGCTCGGTATCGACGCGATGGCGGCGCACACCGTCCGGGACGGCGTGGCCGCTCTCGCGGAGGGGCAGGCGTTGCCGGAGGTAACCATCAGCGGTCACAGCAACGGAACAAGGCTCGGACGGTCGAGCAGTAGTGCGGCTGTCCGTAGCGGTCAACGTGCCGACGCCGTGGCCGCGGCCTTCAAACGCAGCCTGCGGAAGCACGTGCTCGCCGCGGCCGCGGACGGGACTACCGTTCCGGAGGCGTCCGCGTTCACCGTCGTCGTCACCTCGCGTGGCGGTGCGTTCCCGACCGGGATCCGTCCCGGGGAGGACCCGGGCCTGCGCCGGCGGGCGGTCGTCACCGTCCACCACTCGCCGCGACCGACCGCGGACCAGGAGTCCACGACGCCGCCGCAGGAGGTGGGACCCGAGGCGCAGGACCCGACGGGCACGCACGACGTGCGGGAGCCCGAGCGCCGGGCCGCCGACGGACGGTTGCCGGAGGCCGGTTCGGCGCCGGTGCCGCAGGCCGGGGCAGACGTGCAAGTGGTGCCTGAGGCTGTCCTGAGAAACACTCGACTGCGTGTGCTCTACTCGGATGCGGCATACTTCGCGAAGGCGCAGCAGTTCGAGTCGCGGCTGGGCATGTTCGTGTCGAGGCACCCCCGGGCGCTCGCCGCGGCGCGGCAGAGCGTGGATCGTCTGTTCCAGGTGCTCTGCCAGGCCTACCCCCATCGTGAGGCGGAGATCGCCAACGTCTGCTTCCTCACGGACGATGCCGAGCCGGCGGGCCTGAGGCAGTTGCTGGAGCGCGGCAGCGTCCCCGAATTGATGACAGCGTTCAGCAATGCCGCTTTCGCCGCGGACTCCCCGCTGACGTTGAGGTCGCTGCTGCGCGGGATCGCAGACTCCGGCGACTGGGCACGGGCGGAGCAGCTCGGGCTCGATGCGGCCGCCCTGCGTGAGCAGACGTCGTTCCTGCGGGAGCGCGGGGGCCCGCAGTTCCTCATGTCCTCGGTGATGCGCCGGGTGACGCGGGCGAGGGCCGCGGCTTCCGCGCGGGACTTCTTCCTCGGGGACATCTCCACCGTGGTTCCGGCCGCGGTCGCACCGGGTTCGTCGCTGTTCCGGGAGATGCACGACCGGCGGGGTATGCCGCTGGTCGCGGGTGTGTCCGGGACTGCGGCGAAGATCGGGAACGCCGTCAAGCTGCTGAACGTGCCGGAGGCGGACGCGGAGGGCCTGGCGCTGTCGTTGCTGGGTTCGATGCTGCTGAAGCCGCACCACTCGGTGTACGAGATCCTGGCGGGCCTGAAGGCGGCCGACGTGGTGCCGTCGCTGGCGGGCAACGTGTTCGACGACGCGACCCGGATGTACCGGTCCATCCCCGGAATGCCGGTCGCGGAGCTGCGCGAGTGGGGCGGCGAGGGCGGCATGCTCCCGCACGAGGCCACCTACTGGTCCAAGGTCACCACCCATTTCGAGGACGGCGGTTTCAAGTTGCCCGATGCGGGGGGGCTGCGGACGGCCGCCGATCGCCGGAAGGCCTTCCAGGGCCTCGTCGACCGGCCCCTGAGCCATGCCCCGGAGATCGAGTCGCAAGCCGAGCGCTGGCTGCGCGAGAACGGCATGACGGCGCGGCAGGTGCTGGAGAGGCTGAGCCCTGCTCACTTCGCTGCTCTGGTCGTCTACACCAGCTCGGAGCACTCGCTGGTGAACGTGCTGCTCACCTTCAAGTCGGCATCCCTCCGGCCGGCTTTGCGAACTCAGGTCAGGCGGCTCATCGACGTCAACCTCGCCGAGGATGCCACGAGGATGACGCCCGGGGAGCTGGAGCAGAGTAGGAAGCGGTTCTACGCCTGGGCCGAACGTGACTTGCCCGCCCTTGAGAAGGAGATGGTGGCCCACGCCGCGATGCTGCTGGACGCTCTGTCGCTGCTTCCGCCTGCGGTCGGTGAGGTGTGGCGCGGTGCGCGCTCGCTGGGCGACCTCTCCTCGGGGATCGGGCGGCTCATCTCGCCCACCTACGGCGGCTCGCAGCTCTCGCTCAAGGAATTCTCCAGTTTCAGCCGGTCGCAGGAGGTGGGGCACCGGCTCCTGCGCGTCCCGCTTCGCCTGCCGCTGTCCCACCCCGTGCTCATCCGCGCTCAGCTCTTCGGGAACTGGGGCCGGGACATCTCCGCTTTCTCCCACTCGGATGAGCGGGAGGTGCTGCTGCTGCCCGGCGCCCGGATGAAGATCACTTCTCGCTGGGTCGTCGACGGCGACTACGAACTGATCGAGGCCGCCGAGGAACTGCCGGAGTTTCCCCTCCCCGACGTGGAGAACCCGGCCGTGGCGCGGACCGAGGCGGCCCGGTTCAGGGACGCGCTTGAGCGGCTTTCCGGCTCCGGCCCGGTGGTCGCGCGCGCTACCCGTCTCAGCCTGAGGATGCTGCCCATGCGTTCGTAGTGGCCGGACCAGATGGTGCGGGTCCCTTTGACGCTGCAGTGCATGCTGCACAGTCCGGTCTATGCCGGGATCTACGCCTACGGGCGCCGCAGGGTCGAGCACCGCCGGCAGCAGCCGGGGCGGCCCTCCACCGGCAGGGTGGTGCGCGGTGAGGACGAGTGGCTGGTGTTCATCCCCGACGCACTGCCCGCCTACATCACCATCGAGCAGTACCGGGGCCAACCTGGCCCGGCTTGCGGCCAACGCCGCCCGGCCCGAGACCCCCGGCGCCATCCGCAGCGGCCCCGCGCTGCTGGCCGGGCTGGTGCGGTGCGGCCGCTGCGGCAAGCGCATGACCGTGCGCTACTACCAGCAGGCGGGCAGCACCCGCCCCGACTACGTGTGCGCCCGGCAGATGACCGACTAGGGGGCCGGGGAGCGCTGCCAGGCACTGAACGGGGCCTGCGTGGACGCCTTCGTCACCACCCATGTCCTCGCCGCGCTGGCCCCGGCCGCGCTTCAGGTCTCCTTACGCGCCACCGAGCAGGTCCTGGCCGAGCGGGCCGAGCTGGAGAATCTCTGGTCCCAGCGGCTGGAACGCGCCGCGATCAACGCCGACCGGGCCCGGCGCTGTTACCGCCTCGCCGAGCCCGAGAACCGCCTGGTCGTACGGCAGTTGGAAAAGGACTGGGAGCAGGCACTTGCCCCCAGCAGATGCTGCAGGAGGAGTACGACCGCTTCACCCTGTCGCCAGGCTCCCCTTCGGGAACGCAGCCCGTGCCACCCGCACCGTCTCCGCCGGGATCTCGCCCGGCCCGCTCGGCTGCATAGACATCGACACCCACCCCATACGACAAC